>JBAZGV010000143.1:0-3280 GCA_041652675.1 Candidatus Omnitrophota bacterium | reverse complement strand
GGCATGGAGCTTAAGGGCGAGCCAATTGCGTTATCCGAAGGTTCATTTGGCAGCCAGTATGTTCCATTACGCGTGGAAACTAATACAGGTGTTTATGTTTTGCGCAGGTTGGCTGAGTGGATGAAGGATGAGAATATTAATTTTATGATTTCGACAATGAACTATTTACGTCTTAAGGGATTTCCGGTTTCTCGTCTTGTAGCGCATATCCAAAGTCAGGCGCAGGGCGGTGGCCAGTTTATACTTCGTTATTCTGGTGGAACGTATCTTTTGGAGGAATTTCTTGCCAAAGGGAAGAGATTAGGCGTGGAAGAAAATACGGTTGAGTTAGCATCTTTTGCTGCCCGTTTGCATAATGCTTTGGGATGTTTTGTCCCAGAAGGCCGCGGTACATACAGGGTAACCCTAGGTTATGTTTGCCGAAGATGGGAAGAATTTAAAGCCTTACATCAAAGGCTATCGGCGGCATCTTCTGTACGCTTAAGCCGCGGCCAAAGTATATTCTTAGAAAATTATGCTTTCTTCGAGGAGCAGCTAAGAATGATTCGCAGCGGCTATAGGATCGGGGAGCTCATCAGTTGCGTTATCCACGGGGATCTTCTAAATAAGAATGTTAGGTATGATAATCAGAACAATGTCGTTGCTTTGTTCGACTTCGACTTTGCCGGATTATGCCCTCGAGTAGAAGAATTAAACAATTTGGTTATGGGTAAAGATAATCCTGATGGGGTGTTACCGTATAGCCATGAACGCCTGGTGCGTGCAGTTGCCGCTTATAATGCAGGGCTTAAGGCCAAGCTTACTACAGGAGAATTTGACGCTATCGTCGAGATAATCAGGGCGCGTTTTATTCTCGAAATTTATCATAGATTAGTAAAGAATGTAAGCGATAAATCCCATTTGTATCTTGACGATTATCCTAATACTCTTTCGCAATTAACTCAAACTCTAGATTTGTTCAAAGCCTTCAGCGAGCGTTTTATTAATGGCCAAATTTTGCGTCAAGAAGTAGCCGCATTTGTCTCCTCCAGCCCGCTCAACTCCCGATATAAAATCGTTATGCCGGATAGGCAATATACGAGTAGCCGGGAATTGCCGCTTGTGCTTTCAACCCGTCATCTGCGCGCGGGTAAGGTAGTTCCTTTTGAGGGCCGTTCTCAACGCGCGGTGTATGTAGAAACTGGCAGTATAGTTGTGCGTTTTGATGACGGTAAAACATTGGCAATTAAAGCCGGCGATATAATTACTACTTATGCCCCGGCTTATTTAGAAATAGCAGAGGGCTCATTCGTAACTATAATTAGCGAAGGCAATCCTAACATCACCCGCGGGCCTCCGTATAATTCCAGGATTAAACCTAAGCTTACTCAACGTCCTTCCAAAGCGCCTGAAGGAACTATTCCTGCAGAAGAGATTATCGATATCCGCGGCAATTTAATGGCCGTAATTTATAGGGGTAAGAATACCTATCCTTCCACACCCATGCTGCCTATTTCTATTGCCTCCGGAGCCATTGGTGTCGGTGTAAAAACTGCCAATGGTTTAGACAGCCTGCATCAAGAGCCAAAACGTCGTATGGAAATATTAGTTATCGTTTCTGGCCAAGCCCACGCTACCTTTACGGATTCAAATTTTGATCATCAAAAACAAGTTACTTTAACTGCCGGGCAGAAAGTTATAATTATGCGGGGGACCGGCCACGGTTTTGACTATAAAAATTGCCGGATGATTGTATTTGTGCAGGGGCCGTGGACCAAAGTTGCCAAGATTAGGCCTGCATCGACGAGCTCTCCCGCGCAGGGAAAATATTTTGATGTACGTAACTCTCTGGATTTAGAAAAGGCTTATGCAAATATTTGGCAAGCTTGCGGCAAGATGGTAAGAACAGGTGGGGCTCCTAAACTTCTTGAAAATTATCCTGTTGCAGACGCAAGCCTTATTACCGTATTAAATGCTGCTTTACAGGAAAAATTATCAGAAGTATCTTTTGTTTTAAATAGAGCCTTCCCATGGTTATGCATTACACAAGAGAGTTTATTACATAACAGCCTATTTGTATTCGGGCATGGGCAGGTAGGCGAGGTAGATATTGACCGTTATTTTAATCCCGAATCATTGCAAGTTATAGAAAGAATATTTAAACGACATACACCCATAAGCATGGAGCTAAAGGGAGTAAATCTTGCTACAAACGGCGGCGTATTCGTAGAAGGGCATCTTACCGAAGAAGCTTTATTTGAATTAAGGGCAGATATGGCAGTGGCATTCCCTGTGCAAGACAGGCCAACGCCATTAGCCCAATTTACTATAGGAAGAGTTAACCAAGATATTTCTGGCTGTGATTTTAGTCGTTTGTATCAAGCTATTGCGAAGTTAAGAAACCATTCATTCGGAAGCATAGAAGTTGATCAAGCGGTATTAGTAGAAGTTCAAGATAAGTTCGGTTTTGACTGGGTAAGGCAAGAGGTTATTAATTCGGCCTCCAGCCCGGTGGATACCGGTAGTATTTCTTCCTTGCAAGCAGATATTTCTAAAATGTTGGCTAGTTTGAATATACATAGTACTCTATTTACTTTAACTAGGCAGGATGAGCACGATAAAGTTTGTGATTGGTTGGAAGGTTTGGGGGCATTTGAAGGTGACAGAGTGGTGTATGTTGGTTTAGTCGATGAACATGGTGATAATGAAGATGGTTTTGGTAGGACCAGCGGAAATTGGGTTGGGATTTTGAAAGCAAGATACGGTAAAAGAGTAGAGATAGATTGGCTTCGTTATGACAGAGCGCATCAAAGATACCCTGATGATGCATCTGAAAGATCTTTATTCCATAGAATTTGGGTTTCTCCAGAAGAGTGGGCAGAGGATTGGTGTGGTTTTGTTACTTTGGATTTGGATTATGTTATTCCCTTTGTGCCTAGTGGAGAGGCATATATGGATTATGAATTTATTTCATTGGTCGGCGCATGGTTTACTAAAAGGGTGGATATCCAAGGCATACATATAGATAGAGGGCTTATAGATGAAGAAACGTGTTTACGCGCCTTGGTATCCTTTTATCGGGCTTTATTATCATTTAGTCCACAAATTATCACAGCTCCAGCTGGGCCCAACAGAAGGTTTTTAGAAGCCTCCAGCCCCGTCGGCGCATATGTAGCTACGCGCGCCTCAAGCAGCCCGGCATTTGCAGTCAAAAACCTGCTTGATATTTCTTCCCGTGGGCTGCTTGGTTTATACGGGGACAAGGATGCTCTCGGCGCGCAGCATGCCTGGAGAGTAGCTT
>JBAZGV010000142.1:0-3292 GCA_041652675.1 Candidatus Omnitrophota bacterium | reverse complement strand
CTCATATTTCTTAGAAGTGCAAGGCATGATCGAAACCATAAAAATCTTAGAAGGATCGATCTTATTCTTTTCTGCATAATAAGTCTTGGACAATACCCCTAGTATCTCATGCGGTGATTTGCATGAAGAAAAATGCTCAATCATGTCAGTATAGAATTTCTCCATGAAATCTACCCAAGAAGGACAACAAGTGGTAATTAAAGGAAGCGGCCTGTTACCGCGCAGCAACCTTTGCTCAAACTCACTCGCTTCCTCCATAATCGTAACATCAGCGGCAAAAGAAGTATCAAAAACTGCATTAAACCCTAAACGCCTTAATAAAGCGTAAAGTTTCTTGGTAAAATTCTTACCCACATAACCAAAAGCCTCTCCTATAGAAACTCTAACCGCGGGAGCTATTTGAACCACGCAATATTTATCCGGATCCTGTAATGCCTTCCAAGCCTGCGCGGTATGATCCTGCTCAACAAAAGCCCCGGTAGGGCAGTGCGCCGAACATTGCCCGCAACGCACGCATGGAGAATCTGCTAATTGTATATCTCCAGCCGGAGAGATTCTCGTTTTCATCCCTCTCTCCAAGAATGAAAGAGCCCAAACATCTTGCGCTTCCTGGCAAACATAGACGCATCTGCCGCAAAGAATGCATTTTTTAGGATCCAAATCTACAGCCTTAGTTGATGTATCTATTGGAAGGTCCCTTAAGAACTGCGGAAAAGACTCTTCTTTAATCCCGAAATCCGCGGTTAATTTCTGCAGCTCACAATCATTATTTCTCGCGCACTTTAAACAATCATTAGGATGATTTGATAAAATAAGTTCGATCACTGTCCTTCTAATCTCAACTATCTCCGGATCATGAGTAATAATATCCATACCCTCATCGAGCGGAGTGCAGCAAGAACGTAACATCTTATGCGAACCTTTATTCTTCACAATGCAGATACCGCAAGATGCGGAAGCAGGCAAATCAGGATGCTTGCAAAGTGTAGGAATTTTTATCTGCACTCTCTTTGCCGCTTCCAGAATAGTAGTGCCTTCTTCCACCCTTAATAAAATACCGTTAATCTTTGCTTGAATTATTTTTGCCATTTTATTTTTTTAGAATCGATTTAAATTTACAGACATCAAAACATCGGCCGCATTTTGTGCACTTTTCCTGCGTTACTGTGTATCCCTTTTCTTTATCCCCACAAATCGCATTTACCGGACAATTATTAAAACAGATTCCGCAGCGCTTACATTTCTCCTCTATTATGCTATAAGTTACCAAACTGCTGCATTTTCCTGCCGGGCATCTTTTATCCACGATATGCCGTATATATTCATCTTCAAAATATTTTAAAGTAGAAAGAACGGGATTAGAAGCAGTCTGGCCCAAACCGCACAACGATGCTTTTTGCATCGCATAAGATATCCTCTTTAATTGCGCTACATCTTCAACTTTACCTTTTCCTTCAGATATCTTTGTCAAATAGCCAAGCATCTGAAACCCGCCTATCCGACAGGGAGCGCATTTACCGCATGATTCTTCCACGCAAAACCCCATATAAAATTTAGGGATATCAACCATACAGTCATCATCATCCATAACAATCATACCGCCTGAACCCATAATTGAACCTAATTTTTGTAAATTTTCATAATCTACCGGAGTATCTAAAAGATTCTCGGGAATCACTCCTCCGGAAGGCCCTCCGGTCTGCATAGCTTTTATCGGTTTACCGGATAATGTACCGCCACAAATATCCATTACAATCTCTCTCAAGGTCACACCCATAGCAATCTCTACTAGCCCCGAATTCTTTACTTTACCGGTTACTGCAAATACCTTGGTCCCTTTTGAAGTCTGCGTCCCAATCTGGCTGAACCATTTCCCGCCCTTTAAAACAATCGCCGGAATATTAGCTAAAGTCTCGACATTATTAATAACCGTAGGTTTATTCCATAATCCTTTTACCGAAGGATATGGAGGGCGAGGATGTGGAGTGCCTCTCCTGCCTTCAATAGAAGAAATCAAAGCTGTCTCTTCACCGCAAACAAATGCTCCAGCACCTAATCTTATATCTAAATCTAGGCTAAAAGTGCTTCCTAGTATATTTTTCCCTAGTAATCCATAATCATGCGCTTGTTTAATCGCTCCGCTAATCCTCTCTACTGCCAGCGGATACTCGGCACGAATATAAAAATACCCCTTAGATGCTCCAACGGCAAAAGCAGCAATAATTAAACCTTCGATAACTGAATGCGGGTCCCCCTCTAAAACGCTCCTATCCATATAAGCTCCGGGGTCTCCTTCATCAGCGTTACAAATAACAAATTTATCTACTGACTTAACTTCTCGGGCAAAGTTCCATTTCATCCAAGTTGGATAACCCGCCCCGCCCCTTCCCCTTATACCGCTAATCTTTATCTCTTCAATTAACTTTTTCTGGCCCAATTCACCCAAAACTTTATTTAGGGCCGAATAGCCACCACAAGCAATATATTCATCAATGCTCTCCGGATTAATCTTCCCGCAATTACGCAGAACTATTCTGTGCTGCCGGATTAAAGGCTTAAAAACTAAATCTTCAACAACTTTATTTTCCTTAAATGTAGCATCGACTATCCTCTTAATATCTGTATTTTTAAGGTTGACGTAAGTAACTCTGTCCGGAAGAATCTTGATTACTAATCCCTGGTCATAAACACCAATATCAGCTACTCGAACTGCCTGCACCTCTGAATGCAGATTGTTTTCCCGGAGATAATCCAATAAGTAAGTATAAAACTCCCGCGTTTTATCTTCTCTCTTGGAATCTGTGTCTTTTATTAAAATTGTTTTAGAATACATAAGCTCATTTCCCTTATCTTTAAACTAAAACATCAAAAATATAATCATTAACCAACATCTTAGAAGTAACATGTTTTTCTAAAATCTTAGTAGCTACATCTTTATTCACCCTACCGTATATTACCGTCGGTAGGCCCTCCACGCTTACTTCCACTAGAGGCTCGGCATAACACATGCCTATACAACCACACTTCTTGATTTCAATCTGAATATTTCTCTTTTTTGCCTCTTCAACAAAAAAATTGAAAACATCATCCGCCCCGGCAGCAATACCACAACTACTCATGCCAACCTTAATCCAATCTTTTAGCTTCTCTTCGGAAGGCTTGCTCATTTTCTCCAGATCTTTCGGCGTTAACTTACCCATCTTCTATTATTCCTCTTTAATATATTTAGATAAAATATCCGCGATCTCATTCTTTTTCACTTTACCGTAGACCTTTTTATCAATCATCATTA
>JBAZGV010000141.1:0-3300 GCA_041652675.1 Candidatus Omnitrophota bacterium | reverse complement strand
GTTTGATCCGGGAAGAAAATGATAGAGCGGCTTCTTTTCGATGGGGTCAACGTGCGCGGTAACAAGATGCCCATAAGCGTGAGTATATAATAATCCTCCTATATTTTCCCTCACGCCGCATAAACCAAATTTATTATCCGCGATTTTACATTCATGGGCGCAAAGATAACAATGAACCTTTCCCTCTCCTAACTTCTTATATAAAAGCGCTTCTTTCATAGTATTTATATCCGCAAGCTCATCAACCGGCTGCCTTCAATAGGAAAAACATTGAGCAATTGCCCGTCTTCGCCCGGAAGATGCCTGCTGATGATATCCGCTCCGTTTTTACCTGTATCGCAATAGTAGGATGCTATTTGGGAGGAGATTAACATCATCTCCCGGCTGAAACTACCTAAACCTAAACAAGTTGGGCCTGCTATCTTTTCATCGGGCGTAAATAAATAATCACCCATCCCGGCCTTTTCTTCTATCTGCCTGTTTTCTTGCTCATCGCGGCCTACAATTAATTTCGTATTAAGGCCAAGCCTAAAATGCCTGCCAATCTTCAAAAATTCAATATTCCTTAGATCCACAACTTTATGGACAATAAGATCCTTAAGCCTCGCGGAGAATTGACGGTCAGTAAGCAAGCACCCTCCGGAAGCATTCGGATACCCCAGTATGTTAAATTCTTTAGCAAGTTTAATCTGCGGCCTGCGGGAACGTCCGGAAAGGCCTAGTAATTTATCTCGGTTAACCCAGCCATTCTCTTCGGGTATAGTAGGAGTAATATTCCGCGCTGAAAGCGGCCTAAGCAATAACCCTGTGAGCCCGCTTTTTTCCTCTATAGTTTTAAGCGCCTGTTTATGCTGCGACATGGGCCTCTGGCCTAAAACCTCACCGGTTACGATAAATTGAGCGTTAAATCGCGGCATTAATTCTTTTGCCTTAAGCAGCATCAATATCTTGCAATCTATACAAGGATTCATATGCGAACCAAAACCATATTTAGGTTTTAAAATAAGATTCAGGAATTCGTCACTTATATCCACCGTACGCAATTCTTCGCCTAAACTTATCTTTACAAAAGAACTTAAATTTTTGCCTAAATAAGTTGGCGCCTTAATATGGCAAAAAGGAATCTTAAAATACAAAGGAACAACAACTACGCCCTGGATTTCAATTATTTTCGCGGCAAGAATACTATCTAAGCCACCAGAAATTAAGGCAATTGCTTTCATAGTTATTTAAGGAATGCGGCGGGAGAATATGGCAGGCCTAAGCCAATAGCCTAACCTAGATTTGGTTTTCTTCCGTGGTTTGCCTTCTTAGTGCGCCAATTAAGTTTACCTCTACGCTTACGTTTTCCCATTCTTCTACCCTCCTTTATAATACTCTGCCGGAACTTTCTGAATAATATATTTTACTGCTTCCAAAATACACTTATTTATCGCTTCTTCCATAGAAGTACCAGCGTATATAGCAAGGCCTTGCCCTAAATTACTATCCTTACTCCGGCTATTTCTACGAATATTATCTCCGCTAGCCTGCGCGCTAATTCGCTCCGAAAATAATACCTTAGACGTTCTTAGGTCAACAATACGTATATTCAAAGTAATATATGCCTTGTTGAAACCTGAACCCAAAAGGCTACCCAGCGCTCCGCTGGCCGCACTTCCACCGCCGCCAATACCGGATTTCCCACCGGAACCATAAGGCTCAAAATCCAAAAGCTTAGTTGCGATTATTAAACCCAACGGTTTTTCCCCATCATCCTTAGGCAATGATACTATCTCGAATCGCTTGCTCTTTACAATTCCCGATGTCAGAAGATCGCGCAAGTTTGAACTTATTTCAGTAGTTGCCTTAGCAGTCATAACCTCAAAATCTGCGATAATTATTTTAGCCTTTGGGCCTGAATAGGGGGAAGAAAATGTAGTATTTATAAGCCCGCCCGCAAACTCTATGGGTTTATTTAATAACGCACATCCATAAACCCCGTAAGCCACAACCAGCAAAATGAAAACTAAAATAAATTTACGTTTCATATTATACTAAAACATAAGGCAGGGCTTCTCTTCCCTGCCTTAGCCAGTCAAATTTACGCATACAAAATTACTGGACTGTTTCTAATGTTTGCTTTTCGGCCTCTACCTGCCCCACGCCCTCTGCCTGATTTTCTACCTGAAGCCCCTCCGTAACTTGAGGTTCCTTAGGCGTATCTAAACCTATATTTTTTGCCAAATTTTTACCATCCTGAGTAATTACATAATCAATACTCAAGGAATCCATCGGCTTTATTTCATCTATAGACTTAACACCTTCATAAGCCGTACCTGAATCAATGTTTAATAACATATCTTTCATCTGGCTATCCTCAAAATCAAGATATTTGATATTGATTACCTTATCTTTTAGGTCAACATTCGCTACTTCTCCCAAAACCCATTGCATATCCGAATCTTTTAATTCCTGGTTAATCGCTTCCGCTCCTCCCCCTTCTTGAGCTAAAGTTAAAGCTATCCCGATAGATAAAACCATTGCCCCACAAAGAAAACTTTTTATCAGATTCATCTAAAACCTCCTTATTAATCTTAAATTTTCATATAATTATACCACCCTGAGTACCAGCGTCAATATCTAATTTGAGCACAATCAGGATGAACACCTTATGCCTTAGCCATATTGCCAATAATAAAATCGTCTTTTATCTCTTGTAATTTTAGGGCGACAATTTTATTCTTAAGATTAGCTTTCGATTTAACTAAAACACGAAGATAGTTACCTGTATAGCCCTGCCAAAATTCAGGATACCGTTTAACTCTCCCTTCAATAAGCACATTAAAGATTTTATCTAGAAAAGACTTTTTACAGGATAAACCACATTTCTCAGATATTTTTTTAAGCCTTTGACAGCGTTCATGTATTAAACCTAAGCTATTCTCCCCTCCAAAATCAGAGGCTGATGCCCCTTTTCTCGCGCTATAAGGGAAAATATGCGTCCTTAGAGGAGCTATCTTATTAACGAGGCTCAGAGTGTTCTGAAAATTCTTCTCATTTTCCTGAGGAAAACCCACAAGGCAATCAGTAGTAATGGAGGCATCTGGGACTTTTTTTCTGATTTTATTTATAAGATCTAGGTAATATTTACGAGAGTATTTACGCTTCATCTTTTTCAATATTTCATTATCGCCGCTCTGAATGGGAATATGAAGGTGCGGGCAAATTTTCTTTGATTTCGCCATCTTGTTAATCAACTTATCCGCTACATCTCCGGCTTCTATTGAACTTAATCTTATCCGCGATAATCCTTTTATC
>JBAZGV010000140.1:0-3302 GCA_041652675.1 Candidatus Omnitrophota bacterium | reverse complement strand
TTCATGGCCTTACCAGAACCCCCCTTGTCCTTAAATATTCTTTAACTTGGCCGACTGTACACTCTCCGTAGTGAAAGAGTGACGCAGCTAAGGCTGCATCTGCTCCAGTTTGAACGAAACAATTATAGAAATCTTCCAATTTACCGGCACCACCGGAGGCGATAACCGGAATATTTACTTTCTTAGAGACTGCCTTAGTCAGCTCTAAATCGTATCCATCTTTAGTACCATCATAATCCATGCTAGTTAATAGTATCTCGCCAGCGCCTAAAGTAGCTCCTTTTCTTGCCCAATCAAGAGCATCTAAACCTGTAGGTGTCCTACCGCCATTTATATAAACTTCCCAACTCTTATCTGTTTTCTTAGCGTCAATCGCTAAAACTATACACTGGCTTCCGAATTTTTTTGAAGCGTCGGAGATAAGCTCCGGAAATTTAACTGCCTGCGTATTTATAGAAACTTTCTCCGCGCCGGCGTTTAAAATACTGCGGATATCTCCAATACCGCCAATTCCTCCGCCAACGGTAAAAGGCATAAAAATATTCTTGGCTATCTTCTCCACCAACTCAATCAGAGTTTTGCGATTTTCAAAACTAGCTGTGATATCTAAAAATACCAGTTCATCAGCCCGTTGTTTATCATAAGCTTGCGCTACTTCAACAGGATCACCGGCATCTTTTAAGCCCAGGAATTTTACGCCTTTTACCACCCTGCCATCCTTAATATCCAAGCAGGGTATAATACGCTTTGTGAGCATTTATTTTACTTTATTAGTTAAACATCCTCTTAATGCTTCCCATGTTTGTTTACCTACCTTACCGTCCGCAGGAATATTATTAGCCCTCTGAAAAGCTTTAATCGCCTCACGAGTCTGTCTTCCTAAACGGCCATCAACCTTACCAGGATTATAACCAGCATTTCTCAAAGCTAACTGAACCTGTTTATTGCTAGGCCTGGACTTAGCCTCAAAAATACCCTTATTCTGAGAAAGATTATTTTTCTCTTGCATTGCCCTGCCTAGCTCTTCCTTTAAAACATTAATTTCCTGGTCCTTATTCTGTAATTGCGATTCCAAGCCCGTAAGCTGATTCTTTAAACCTTGAATCTCTAAATCTTTCTTCTTCCCAAATGTAGCGCAACCGCTAAAAGAGATTGCCATTACCACGACAAAACAAAACGCTATCACCCTTTTAAACATTTCCCCCTCCTTTTTATCCACAGTTGTAGGGGACGTTTAAACGTCCCTACTTCATGGTTTTTAACGCTTGCGGCAGAGTAAACCTGCCTTCATATAAAGCCTTGCCAATAATTACGGCACTTAATCCTTCCTTTTCTAAGCTTTTCAGCTTATCTAAATCACTTAGCTTAGATACTCCTCCGGAAGCAATAATCTTAAGCCCGGTTATCTTTAATAACTTTTTTATCTCTCTTATATTCGGGCCAGAGAGAGTTCCATCTTTTAAGGTATCAGTATAAATCAATTCTTTAAATCCCATTTTCTTTAAATACAAACTAAAATCTAAAGCATCGGTATTTTTATACCCCGTTTTCCAACCCTTAACCATTACTTTACCATTTTTAGCATCAACACCTATGATAATTTTATCTCTAAACTTAACAAACGCTTTTTCTAGGAATTTTTTATCTTCTACTGCCTTAGTCCCCAGGACAACCCGCGCAACCCCTAGTTTAAGTACCTTATTAATCGCTTCGGTACTTCTTACGCCGCCGCCAAATTCCACAGGGATATTAATCGCTCGGACAATATCTTTAACGGATTTTAGATTTTTAGGAACGCCGCTAAAAGCCCCATCCAGATCAACTATATGTAAAAATTTAGCACCCTGTTTAACCCAAAACTTCGCAACTTCAACAGGGTCAATTGAATAAACCTTTTTTTCCTTATATCCTTGTACGAGCCTTACGACACTGCCGCCCTGTAGGTCTATCGCCGGTATTATTAGCATAGATTAGCAAAATTCCCTATAATCCTTAAGCCCACGCTCTGACTTTTTTCCGGATGAAACTGCACCCCATACAAATTATCTTGCCATACCCCTGCGGCAAAATCAATCCCGTAATCACATCTGGCCGCGCTAATTCTTTTATCTTTAGGAATAGGATAATAAGAATGGCAAAAATATAAATAAGGGCTATCCGCTATGTTTTTAAAGATAGGGCACTCGGAATTAAATTTTATCTGATTCCAACCCATGTGCGGAACCTTAAAATTACTTTTCGAAAATTTCTTTACCCCTCCCTTTAATATCCCTAACCCTTTTTTAACTTTAGCTTCTTCACTACTTTCAAATAAAAGTTGCATGCCTAGGCAAATACCTAAGAACGGTTTTTTATTCTTAACCTCATTTTTAATAACTACAATTAAGCCCAGCTTTTCTAATTCAATCATCGCATCATCAAATGCGCCTACGCCTGGTAAAACGATCTTTTTGCAAGATTGAATATCTTTAGGGCTATTTGTAACTAAAACCTTAGCCCCAGATAATTCAAGGGCTTTTTTGACGCTGTGAATATTGCCCATGCCGTAATCAATTAGTGCGATCACCTAGTCAATTACTCCCTTAGTTGAAGGTATGCCTTTTCTGCGGGGATCAATTTGCGTGGCTATATCTAACGCCTTTCCTAATGCTTTGAAAACAGGCTCTAAAGTAGCATGCAAATCCGGGCTAGGATTATCTATCTTTATGTTTAAATTCATTCCCAATTGCTTAGCAAATGCCTCAAAAAAATGCTCCGCATATTTAATATTATATCCGTCATGAGACTGGGGATCGCAATAGCCTGATGGGCCTATAGTTAGTTTAAATGAACCTCTACCGCTAATATCAACTGCAACATTTGCGGTAACATCTTCCATCGGGACTGACATTGATCCAAGCCTATTAATCCCGGACTTATCTCCAAGCGCCTTCTTAAAAACCTGCCCTAAAACAATACCTAAATCTTCATTAGTATGATGAATATCTACTTTTAAATCTGCTTCTTTAGTAATAACATCTAAATCAAAATGCCCCCAAAAAGCAAATAATTCCAGCATATGATCTAAGAAGCCTACCCCTGAATTAATTTTTGACTCTCCAGAACCATCAATATTTAACTTTACAGTTATATTCGTTTCCTTAGTCTCTCTTGGTATTACTGCGGTTCGTTTTTCCATATTTTACCTTTCCCTGAACTCTCAATAACCCGATAATATTAAAATCTAACCTTAACCGATTCTAGATGCTTATCCAAACCTTCAATTCCTGCGATCTTCTCTAATGGGTCTTTTATCTTCTCCA
>JBAZGV010000139.1:0-3305 GCA_041652675.1 Candidatus Omnitrophota bacterium | reverse complement strand
ATCATCAATTGTAATCATCTTACCTCCTGTTTACTTTTTAATAATTATACCACTAAAACTAATAACTGGGCATAAAAAATCGCCAAGCACGATAAGTGCTTGGCGAAAACTGGCGGGGCCGACGAGATTCGGACTCGCGATCTCCTCCGTGACAGGGAGGCGCTTTAAGCCAGGCTAAGCTACGACCCCTAAAGTGGACTAATTATACGGTTTTTTATCAAAAGCGTCAAGGAATTTTGAGCACCTTAAGCTTTGGTTCAACAAAATCCTTGACCGAACATAAGTGAGGTTAAGGATAACCCTAAAAAACTTTTATTTTCCCACAACAAGCTTATTTTTCTATCGGTAGTAAAACTAAACTTACACTATTGAGATCAGTTTCGTGAGAACCCGGGAAAGCTAAGCCAATAAAGGGCAAAAGAAATATGCACCCTCCAATAATATCTAAAATACCTATCTGGCTCATTTTGCTCCCTATGTCCCTTGTTGCTGGATAGTATCCGTCTTTTTTCGCCATAACAGAAACACTTTGGCTTCGCGGCACACTTGTCTTTATATTCCCGTTGCCAATAAATTCGCCGTTAATAAATATCTGGGCATCCGAAACATTAGTAGTTACACTAAATGGCTGTCTTGAACTAACAAACATAGAGCAACCTGACTGCAGAATTAATAAAGCTACGACTAAATAAGCTGAACAAATAGACTTTAGAATCTTTACCATACATACCTCCTTCTCAAAATTACTTAATTTGTTCTATTATCTCATTTTCGTCAAAAATTACAATCAATTTAGGATTGAATTACTTCGGGAGGCACTTCTAACAAAACTCATTGATTCATTAAAACTTACACAGAAACGGTCCACCGCTTCCAATCCCACAGTTTGTTTTCTTGTGCGCCAACCTCCAAATTAGTGCTACTAAAATGTAGTACGCTCCATTTTAGTTAAATGTGTAGGGGTTTTCATGATAAATGCACTAGCAAAATAAAACAGTTGAAAATAACGATTTCTTTGTTACAATATCATTGAAAGGAGGTATGATATGAAAACAGTAACTTTAGCAACAATGGTTCTTTTTGTGGCTGTACTTTTAGCTGGTTGCGCAACGCCTTATCCAATGGGAATGGTCTACACAGAAGTAAAAGCCCCGGTATCTGGTGGCGGTAACATGTCCTACAGCAAAGTCGGTGTATCAAAATGCACCTCCGTACTAGGATTAGTTGCAACCGGTGATGCAAGCATTAAGGCTGCTGCAGCTAATGGTGGGATTAAAACGATAAAATACGTGGATTATGATGCCAAGAATATTCTTGGAGTTTTCGGCGAGTATACCACTACTGTCTATGGTGATTAAATAATTAATTATTTTTAACAATAAAAAAGCAAGTGCCCTAAAGGACACTTGCTTTTTTATTTATACTACCCTCACAGTAAACTTAGTAAATTATTTACAGATTCTGCAAGATCATCCTTAAGATCCTCTCCGCAGATTCTTTATTGCTGAAAACTGTACCGACACGTACTTGAATTTGAGAACTTATATCTGTAATCCTATAAATATCTATCCAAATCTTCTTTCCATCAGCATCATAACTTCTAATCTGAACAACTCCCCTGTTGGTAGTTTCCTTAGTTACTATTGAAAGCCTTAACGAATGCAAGGCTGATTTAGAAGCTTTGGTTGTTTGTTCAAGCGAAGCATTTACTTGCTGGACAATTTTTCCTGACAACCAAACTGCTGTCCCTGCACCGCCTGCAGCCCCGCCTGCTATCAAAGCAACACAACCATAAATATTTACCAATATTAAACCCGCAGAAAGAAATACTATTAATTTCTTCATAATAAATGTTACCTACTCCAAAGTAAAATTTAATTGGGCGGTACAGGACTTTCCCGTTCCTCTAAATTAAATCTTTTGAAAACGGGATCCCGCTCAAACAACTGAATTGATAGGGCGGGAGAACCCTTCGCCGCATCTTAATGATATTGGTGGGCGATAGAGGACTTGAACCCCTGACCCTCTGCGTGTAAAGCAGATGCTCTAACCAGCTGAGCTAATCGCCCAATTTTTTAACCCTTCTATCCAACCTTTAATCTTACTACATAAAAAAACATCCGAAATAGTAATTCGAAATGTTCCGTAGAGAAGAGTTTTTCTTTTTTGTTTACTTGCTTTACTAACTGCCAATAAAGGTTTATAGAAATACTTACCTGGAATTCCGCTGACTTTTGACCAATATTGTTCAGCTGCTTTTATATCTAGGTGCGGATGTATATTAACTTTCCCTCTAATCTTATTTGGCGCTACATTACATACATCTCTTAAAAATAACATCATCAACTTAATCATTGCCGGATCACAATTAGCAAAAACAAAAGCATTGTGCGTAGCAGTATATCCTTCTGCCCAATATAATGCAGCACCAACTAGCTTCAATTTTTCTAATGAACATCTTGCGACGATTTCTCGTTTAGCCGAGTCTATAGCTTGTTGTCGGATCCTACCCCATTTAAGCCTTGAGCTGTTAGGGTGATTCGCCGCTTTTGCCCGGCCTCTATCTTGGTTTGACTTAAGCCTTGCAATCTGTTTATCTGTTAGTGTAATATCGCGTATCCAATTACTGACTGAACCTTTTGCAAAGCCTGTTTTTACAACAATTTCCCTTAAAGAAGAACCATTTTTTCTAAGTTCTCTTGCTCTTTCGCGTTGCTTAGCTTTCATACATGGACCTCTATTTTTATACTAGCCATATTATAGTACAGAGGTTCATGTTTCTCAAGGAAACTTTTTTAAAGATCTGTTCTGCTCAAACCAACCGCCCGAAATTATTTACGCTAACTTTCCTAAAATAATCAAAGTAAAAACCATAACAAAAAGCGCGACAGTTTCGGCAATACCTAAAACTGCCAGATAATTTCCAAACCCCTTGCCGGTCTCTCCCATTGCGTCGCAAGCGCAGGCAGCACACTTGCCCTGCCAATATGCAGAAAAACCTATACCTAACCCGGAAAGAGCGCCTATTCCCCATAAGTAATGCCCTTGATTAGCCAACTCTATCATCTTAGTCATAACAATGTTTCCGTAAATAGTCTGCGTTAAAGGAGCTCCCACTAAAGCTACTAATAGAAATGAGGCGCTTTTATTCTGGGAAAAATTCTTCTTCCACGCGCCAATAGCAGCCATTCCCGCTGCTCCCACGCCCGCAGCCGAACCCAAAGCCGCAAACCCAAGGGCTAAACCTAAACCTAAATCCTTAAATTGGACTAAAGCTCCCGTATCCATAATTCCTCCGTTCTTAT
>JBAZGV010000138.1:0-3305 GCA_041652675.1 Candidatus Omnitrophota bacterium | reverse complement strand
TAAATTTACCTTACCCAGCTTATTGCTAAAATTTGCGAGATTTTTTGTGGGAGTAAGCTGTTTAACCAAAAAATTTACCCCTAAACCTAATAAGAAAATCGTAGCTAAGAATATAATAACCTTACGCTCATCATTGGTTAAATTAAGCATTTTATCCTCCTATACTAATAGACGTAGCAAGAGGTAAAATCTAACGCTAATTTTTAGATATTAATAGGGGCTAAAAGTGTCATTGCGAGTGAGTGAAACGAGCGAAGCAATCTTTTTAATAAGATTGCTTCGTCGGGCTTCGCCCTCCTCGCAATGACAATCTGGAGTAATTAAATGACGATATTGACGAGTTTATCGGGAACGATAATTATCTTTCTGGCGGGTTTGTCCTGCAGCCATGGCTTTAATTTATCATCAGCCAAAACTAATTCTTTTAGTTTATCTTCAGCGATTCCAACAGGCAGATCGATTTTTAAACGCACTTTACCGTTAACCTGGATTACAATGGTAACACTTTCTTCAACCAGCATTTTTGGGTCATAGGCAGGCCACTCTATTTTAAAAATACTCTCCTTATTCCCTAAGCTCTGCCATAATTCCTCGGCAAAATGCGGCGCAATCGGGCTAAGCATTATTACTAATTTAGAGAACACTTCTTTATCCGCTCCCGACTGATAGATAACGTTAGTCAACTCCATAAGGCTGGCAATGGCAGTATTAAATTTAAATTCGGCATAATCCGCTGTCACTTTTTTTATTGTTTTATGCAGGCACTTTATCACTTTAGGATCTATTTTGTCTTTTTCCCGCAAGGCTTCCTCAGTAACAGAGCGGGATCCCGCCTGTTCTCCAGATGGATTGGCGGGAAAATTTTCATGAATACGCCAAACACGGTTTAAAAACTTACTCGCTCCCTCTAAACCACGGTCATCCCACTCCAATTCTGTTTCCGGAGGTGCAGCAAAAAGGATAAAAAGCCTTAAAGAATCCGCGCCATACTTCTTAATCATCGAGTCCGGATCAACAATATTACCTCGAGACTTAGACATTACTTCTCCGTCTTTTAGAACCATCCCTTGAGTCAAGAGCCGGTTAAACGGTTCGGAGAAATCTATGGTTCCTAAATCTTTAAAAAATTTGGTAAAGAAACGGGAATAAAGCAAATGCAGTATCGCGTGTTCAATCCCCCCTATATACTGATCTACAGGCATCCAATAAGCCGCTTCTTTCTGATCAAATGGCGCTTCTTTAAATTTCGGTGAACAGAATCTTAGAAAATACCATGAAGAATCAAAAAACGTAGCCATAGTGTCGGTTTCCCGGCGAGCTTTTGCCCCGCACTTAGGGCATTTTACCTCGACAAATTTTTTGACCTTACCTAACGGGCTCCCGCCTTCTCCGGTAAAAGGCGCATCCTTAGGCAACACTACAGGCAGGTTTTCATAAGGCACAGGAAGAACTCCGCATTTTGGGCAATATATAATAGGAATTGGAGTGCCCCAGTAACGCTGCCGCGAAATCAACCAATCGCGCAAGCGCCAGTTAGTTTTAATCCTGCCAAAACCTTTTTTATCCATCCACTCCGCTATTTTTTGCCTGGCTCCCTGATTAGGCATGCCATTAAATTCTCCGGAATCTACTTGTAAGCCATCACCCTCATACGCTTCAGTCATTGCCTCAACAGTTAATAACTGACGGCTACCGGGCTGAATAACAATCTTCATTGATAATCCATGCTCTTTGGCAAACAAGAAATCCCGCTGATCGTGAGTTGGAACTGCCATTATCGCTCCGGTACCATATTCCATAAGCACATAATCCGCGATCCAGATAGGAACTACTGTATTATTGACCGGATTAATGGCAAAAGCTCCGGTAAAAACCCCTTCTTTCTTAATATCTGAAGATGCGCGGACAACTTTACTCTCTTGCGCCACTTTTTCAATAAATTCTAAGGCCTTTTTCTCCTGCGGCTTGCCGCGAATTAATTCTCTAACTATCTGATGCTCAGGGGCAAGAACAATATAAGTTGCGCCAAATATTGTATCGGGGCGCGTTGTAAAGACGGGAATAACTTCTTCGGAATCTTTTAATTTAAAATATATCTCCACCCCTTGGCTTCGGCCTATCCAGTTTGCCTGCATTGCCAGGACCCTCTCCGGCCAATTCTTAAGTTCCTTCAAATCCTCGAGAAGCCTCTCTTTATATTCTGTGATCCTTAAATACCACTGTTCTAAATTTTTCTGTTCAACCTTAGTGTGGCACCTCCAACACCCCCCCTCAATAACTTCTTCATTAGCCAGAGTAGTTAAACAACTAGGGCACCAGTTCACTCCGGATGCTTTTTTATAAGCTAGCCCTCTTTCGAACATCTTTAAAAATATCCATTGGTTCCATTTATAATAATTACTCTCACAAGTAGAGACCTCCCTATTCCAATCATAAGAAAATCCCATCCTTTTTAATTCTATCTCCATCTCCTGAATACACTTACGCGTCCAAACTTGAGGCTTGGTCTTATTCTTGATAGCCGCGTTCTCCGCGGGCTGGCCAAAAGCATCAAAACCCATAGGGTGCATAACGCTGTAACCCTGAAGCATCTTAAAACGCGCGGCTACATCTCCAATTGTATAATTGCGCACATGCCCCATATGGATCTTTCCTGACGGATAAGGGAACATCTCGAGAAGATAATATTTCTTCTTATCCTTTACAGGCAAAGCGCTAAAAGCCGCCTTTTTATCCCAAAACTTCTGCCACTTTTCTTCAATTTTTTTAAAATCGTAAAACATAGTTATTTCCCCTTATATAATTTCCTGACTAATTTTAAATTCGTGGCATCGCTTGAGGGCTCACTCTTGGGAGTCTCTAAAATCATCGGAATATTTTTTAATTTAGGATGATTTATAATTCTTCTCATTCCTTCCATCCCGATACTCCCTTGGCCGATATGATCATGCCGGTCATGATGCGACGCGAGAACGCCGGCAGCATCATTTAAATGAATTAATTTAATTAATTTTATGCCTACTAGGCGTTCAATCTCATCAAGCATAAAATCCAAGCCTTCTTTGGCGCTTAGATCATACCCGGCAAGATACGCGTGCGCGGTATCAAGGCATAAGCCTACGCGAGGATTTTTCTTTAATCCCGCGATAATCTTTCCCTGATGTTCAAATTTATACCCCAACCAAGAGCCGCTTCCCGAGGTATTCTCAAGAAGTATCCCTACTTTGGATTGAAGAGTATTGTCCAATATTTTTTTTAAGGCGATAACTAACCTTTTAATGCCGGCATCTTCGGAAGTGTCCTTA
>JBAZGV010000137.1:0-3315 GCA_041652675.1 Candidatus Omnitrophota bacterium | reverse complement strand
GAACTGAGTAAAGGCTTCATTATGTTCCATTTCTTTTAAGTCTAAATCTAAATCTTCTGCACGCAGCCCGGATAGGCCTTCCAAATCACTTATCCTGCCTCCTAAACCAAGTGCCTCAAGCCCGGCTAATCTCTGATTACGCCTATATAGTTCGCTATACGCTAAATCTATGGCTCTATCACTAATATCAGTATCAGCAATAGCCCCGCCGCCCCCGCTTCTTGCTCTATTAGCCATGTGCGCGCCCCACAATGCATTAAACCAACTACTAAGGTTTGCATCATTATCTAAATCATCGAGGCTTGCCAAGCTTTTACGTAATACATCTTCAAACCTTCCTGTCCACATATCAAAATATGAATCGGGGATATCCATTATCCGGCCCTGGCCTTGGGCATAAGCAACTAAGGCATGGAAATACTCGTGGGCTCCTGCGCCAACGTTAAACTCTCCGTTAGCATTAGGCGTAGCTGCTACTCTTCCGGAATTATCTCTTCCAAAATAAAGATTCTGAAAAACATCAACATAAATCTTGCCTTCGCCTGGGCTATTCTGAGCAGGGACTATTCCACCGGTTGCCTCATTCATGAGTGAATCTGTTTCAACAAACTCCAGCTTATAACGCCTTATATTATCTGGCACTTCCTGCCCTCTGCTAGTAAAGTATTCCTCAACTGCCTGCTTACCTCGGCCCTGAAATACCTGCTTGGGGTTAAGTGCTCCACTAATCAAACTTGCTACAGTTTTACCATTATATTCAAAAACATTTTCCAGGCGGCTTTTTGCCTCTGTTAAATCGGTTAATTTATCCTGCGCTCTCTGGATCTTTCTGATATTCCTGCCGTTTCTATCTTGTCGTTGTAATCTATCAACTAATGCTCGGCTACTCTGAATCGCCTGTTCCAGGATCGCTAAACCCATTGTCCGTGTAGGCCCAACCTGCTTTCCATATAACTCCCGAGAAAGTAAGCCTTCATAGTAACGGTCAAAAGCAGCAGACAAGCGAATTTTGCCTTTTTCATACATTTTCTTGATATCTTTTTCTTGCTTTTTAAGCTTACGTAGGCCATCTTCATTATTCTGAGATCTTGCTCTTTGTTTTTCGATTTCTATAGTTTTTAAAGCTGTTTTAAGCCCGCTATATTCTTTTAAGTCTGCCTTGATCTTAGTTTTAACTACCCCTGCTTTACCAAAATTTAATCCTAATTTTCCTAGAGTATAATAATTACCGTACAGCAAACCTCTTCTGGCAAAAGAAGAATTATCTAGATTAATGCCATCCTGAGCTAAAAATGCTTCCCGGGCTAATTTACGATTAAAATACTTAAGGCTTGATTCTCCCAAAGAAGCCATTTGCATATAGAAGGTGTCACCTGTCCCCAGATAACGCGCATAATCAGAGAGGTTCTCCAGGTTCCTCCTTGTTGCTTCCGGCATTAAAAGATTACCCACCGCAGTATGACTGACTGCATCAAGGGAATGCACTAATCCTTGGCTGGCAGCATTCTGCGAACCCCGCGCAATCTTATAGGTAAAGCCGTTAGAAATACTATCGTTTGTAGGAAGGCCTACTGTGGCTGCATTAACTACTGCTTGCCTGAAGCCCGCGTCAAAAGCCATTTTCTCTTCGAGAATATAACGGCCCTCTAAAGTAAACTTTACGCCCGAGTCATCTTGTACAGTTAAAAAGCCCTGCCCGGTAAGCGCGCCGGCTGCCATACCTGCTTCCTCCATAGTCAGACGCTGAGCTAATAACCTACCCGCTGCTTCTCGCTCTATCTCACTATATCCTTGATTGCTGCTCGCAACACCTTGCAATTCACGCGCGTCCATATTAGCCTGAGTATATCTGGCCATCTGGGCACGTACTCCTAAATCTGTTGTCCAGTCAGACACAGCCCCAACTGTAATCGTTCTTTGCCTTCCGCCCCAATCAACGATAATCTCGTCTCCGGATTGTAAAATATTAGATAAATCCCGTAAATCTGCACCGCTATTGCCCTCTAAATCACCCCATCTCCTGCCGGTTACTTGTTGCGCCAATAGTTTTGCACGGCGTAAAGAAATATCATTATTTCTTCCGCTGCTAAAATTCACGCCGCTAATTACTCCATCGGTTCTTAACATACGGATTAGATCCGTTTGATTGAAAGAACGTAAATTAACATTAGGAGTAAGGACTTCCTGCGCGATTTCTTGCAATTGCAACCCTAACGATGTTGTTGCTCCCGGAATAAGATTCAAAGCCGCGCCTATAACCTCCTCAGGGCCCACTTCTTCAAGAGAACCTCCTGCCATCCTGTCAAACGCCGCTTTGTAGAAAGAATGCCCCTCTTCCTTAGCAACCCCTGCAAGAGTTTTGGGCAGTATACTGGCAACACCTGTCTCCCAAGCATGCCCTACGGCCTGAAACTTTACACCAAAATCTCCCCATTTAATATTTGTAAGTACCGAGCTGGCTATCGGGCTTAATACCCCTAATGCCAAAGCAAAATACACATTGGTCTTATCTACATTAAGTAGATTAGATTTAAATGTGCTGTCAAACATTGAATCCGATGCGCCTCTCGAAGAACCTTCTTTCCTGAAAATCCTCTCTACCTTTGCTGTCCCGGCTATGCGAGAAATTAAATCCCCAATATTTGCATTATTTGCATCTGGATATCCTTTATCCGCGGCAATCCTGCGTATTGCAGATTCATCTTTTACCGCCATCTTATCTAAATCGCTGCCTAACCAAGTACCCCAAAAACCCGATGACCAACCCTTTGCCATTACGGCGCCTGCTATTATTAATTTATCGGCAAAAGTATTAGAGCTATTCCACCCTAATCGCAGGCCGTCATATTTCTTAATACTAGCTTCTGTATCTTTGGCTTGCGGATTAAGGTTACTAAGCTCCCGCGCCCTCTGGGCATCAAGAGGAGTAACCCAAAAGTTCCCAAGGCTATTATTATATACTGCACGCTCAAAATCTGATCCTGCAGAAGACAATAAGAACTGCTTGGCCCCTAAAGATAAACCTTCTACTACCGGCTGTAAAGGAGCCATAACAAAAATTAGATTGCCGAGCGTATTACGCATAACCATATCCCAAACCAAACCTTTAGCAGTAGCACCGGCAATACCACCGACCTTCCCCTGCCACTTGCCTTTATTATATAAGCCTTGTCTCGTCAGGTATTCCGGTTTAGCAAAAACATTCGTAGCTAAAGAAACAGCCATTGCACCTAAACCTGCATAGGCTGTCCACTTACCGAATTCCTTTAATCCTTTAGAATCGTAATAATGGCCGCTACCGTACATCCCTGCGCC
>JBAZGV010000136.1:0-3318 GCA_041652675.1 Candidatus Omnitrophota bacterium | reverse complement strand
AAGCAGCGGCAATTGATGTATATAATAAAATTGCCAAAAAGACTTTTGGCAAGGATAATGTTACCTACCAGTTAGTTACGCATATATTGAGCGAAGAAGTAAACCACGAAGAGATATTTGAAAACCTTTTAGAGAGATAAGTATGGAGGAAAAGATATGGCAAAAGTTACAGTTGATGCTTCTACATGTGTAGGTTGCGGTTTATGTGAACAGTCCTGCCCGGAAGTTTTTGAAGTGCAGGGTGATGGCGTTGCCCATGTAAAGGCGCAAGGTTGCGCAACTTGTAATCTGCAGGAAGTAGCGGATTCTTGCCCGGTAGGTTCAATAAAAGTAAGCTAATTAATAATAAAAAATAATCAGGGCCGGATCTTAATAGATCTGGCCCTGATTATATCATTTTGCTATTTATTATTGATTTAATATCTAAAAAAGTTATAATATTACTTAATCTCACAAAGGAGATTCTTTAGGGATAAAGAGTAAATCTATCAGTAGAGGCAACTATAGTCATTTTTCCTAAAGTCAACCCAAGATTTTGTGCTTGAGCAGCACAAGGCCTTGGGTTTTATTTTTTGGATAAGGAGGGTTAAAATGAAAAGCCACGGAAAAGAGCAAGAAGAGCAATTAGCAGCTGAAGTAAAAGTTCTGCATCGTCGGTTAAAGGAAATCCAGGCAAGGGGTTTTTTGTACAGCGAAAAAGATTTAATTATCCAGGACAGGCTTGAATATGCTGAAAGTATTATTAATACAGTGCGCGAACCGTTAATAGTTTTGGATGGGGAATTAAAGATAGTTTCAGCCAGTAAAGCTTTCTATAATACTTTCAGAACAAAACCCGAAGAAACCGTAAGGCAATTTATCTATGATTTAGGAGACCATCAATGGGATATCCCGGATTTGCGCAAGCTCCTGAACGATGTCCTCCCCAAGCATAAAGCTATTAGTAATTTTCAGGTGGAACATGACTTTCTTAAAATCGGAAAGCGGATAATGTTTCTTAACGCCGAATGGATTCCCCGGGAGTCTGCCAGGCCCCAACTGATCCTTTTGGCCATTGAGGATATTACCGAGCGCAAAGCAATGGAGGCATCTTTACGGGATAGCCAATTCAAGGTCCGCGCTGTTTTTGACCAAACTTTCCAATTCATCGGCCTATTGACTGTCGAGGGTGTTTTAATGGAAGTAAATAAAACGGCATTAGATTTCGCCGGGATTGAGCTTTCGGCAGTAATAAACAAGCCTTTTTGGAAGACTCCATGGTGGGCGCATTCTGAAGGGTTGCAGCAAAAGTTACGTGATTCTATACGAAAGGTAGCAGCAGGAGAATTTGTGCGTTTTGAAGCTACTCATTTCGCAAAAAATGGAAACCTGCATTACTTTGATTTTTCCCTTAAACCGGCGAAAGATGAATCCGGTAAGGTTATTTTTATCATTTCTGAGGGGCGGGATATAACTGAGCGTAAGAGGCTAGAGGAAGCTTTGAAAGAATCTTATGCGGAATTAGAGTTGCGAGTTAAAGTACGCACCGCGGAGCTTTCCAAGGCTAATGAGGTTTTACATAAGGAGATCGGCCAGCGCAGGCATGTAGAAGAGGAGTTGAAGGAGAGGATGCAGGATTTGGAGCGGTTTAGCAAATTTGCCGTGGATAGGGAATTAAAAATGGAAGAATTAGAGAAGAAGGTAAAAGAGTTTGAAGAAAGGTTAAAAAGGTAGATGAGATTTAGGTGGGGCATCAGGAGAAGAATTATTATTTTCATCAGCTTGACTATCCTGTTGGTTGCGATAATGGGATTTTTACTGGGCTATTTCTCTGTCCTCGATTTATTAAAGAATGCTGTTGGAAGCGATTACAGAAAAATTGCGGATGCCTTAGCATTTAATGTCCAGCAAGGAATTAATGAAGAAGCCTCTTGTATTAAAGGGCTAATGATGGATTTAAAGTTTAAGAAAGCACTTAAGGAGAGTAATTCCCGTTATCAAGAAATGCTTCCTGCGGATATCCAGAGATTTATGACAGATATGGATAGGCAGTGGATTAAAGCTGATAAAAATAGCCCGTTAGTGAAAGAATATTTAGAAACGGATATCAGCCAGGAATTAAGAGATAAAAGCAAGGCAAGGCCTGAGATTGCTGAGGTGTTTATCAGTGATAAATACGGCGGTTTGGTTGCTGCTTCCGGCAAGGCCACTGATTTTTATCAGGCTGATGAAAGCTGGTGGGAAGATGCTTTTACCGGAGGAGGAGAAATTTTTATAGGAGATATAGAATCTGACGGATTCGGTAAAACCCCGGGAATGGTTTTTGTACTTCCTATAAAAGATGATAATGGGCAGGTAATCGGCATAGCTAAGGCAGCAGTAGATATCCAGCGTCTTTTTAACTTCTTGGAAGATTTTAAATTTGGCCATACTGGCCATGTCGTTTTGGTGGATGAAAAAGGCTATGTTATATCTCATAAAGGAATTAAACCGTTAAGCAGGAAATTTTTATCAGACATTAACTTTCAGAAAATCATACAAAGTAAAACCCGGATTATGATTATAGGCAGTCAAGGTGTTCAGGCGAACAGGATCTTGAGCGCCTTTGCCGAAGTCAGGTCGTCTTTACTCCTGAAAAAAGGGATTGTCTGGCGGGTTTTTGTAGAACAAGATGCCAGAGATGTGCTTTGGCCTTTATACCGGCTTACGCTGCAAGCCGTGGGGGTAATAGTATTTTTAATTATTTTGATACCTATTTTGGGATTTATTCTTGGCAGCAAAATTTCCCGGCCGATAGAAAAGCTCAAAGAGGCCAGTGATCATATTACTAAGGGAGAATTAGATTATCCTGTTAGAATTAAAACCGGTGATGAATTGGAAGAATTGGCTAATTCTTTTCGGGTTATGGCATTGAGCATAAAAGAAAGAGAGAGCCAACTTATAAACCAAAAAGCATATTTAGAGGGAATTATTACTTCGATTGTAGATGTTTTAATCGTGATTAATCTAGACGCTACGCTTAAGTCAGTAAATAAAGCTGCTTTGGATTTATTGGGGTATAAAGAAAATGAACTTATTGGCCAGCCGGTGAATAAAATACTTCTACCCGGTAAAGGAGGGGAGGTATTCTCTAAATACTTTGAAAACATAATTAACGCAGGCGCAGCATATAATATCAGCTTAACCTTTATTTTTAAAGAAGGAAAGAAAATACCGGTAGATTTTAGCGGAGCAGCAATGCGGGAGAAGGAAAAGATTATGGGTATTGTTGTGGTGGCTAAGGATATGCGTCAGATTATGGAGGTTATCAGTAATTGAGGAAAAAAGGAAAGAGAAATT
>JBAZGV010000135.1:0-3332 GCA_041652675.1 Candidatus Omnitrophota bacterium | reverse complement strand
TCCCGTCCGACACTTTCATTCAAATTTCTTACAGATATGGTCTTGGGGTGGGCCAAGAGCGGTGCGCCATTAGAAAAATCCATAATTGGTTTTCTTGAAGGGTTAAAATATAGTCGGATAAAGCAGGCGGAAGAAGCAGCGAAGTTACTTAAAGATAAAGACGTTGTTCTTACGCATTGCAATATCAGTGGTCTTATGCCGTTGATAGGAGAGATTGCTAAGAAGCAGGGTAAGAGAGTAAGTTTTTTTGCCACAGAGACGCGTCCATATCTTCAAGGCTCGCGCCTGACTGCCTGGGAATTAAAGAAAGCAGGTTTTGATGTTACTCTGATTACTGATAATATGGTTGCTTCGGTCATGTCACAAAAAAAAGTAAATAAAGTAATTGTTGGAGCAGATCACTTAGCGCTTAACGGAGATATTGCTAACAAGATTGGGACATACCAGATCGCGGTAACGGCAAGATATTTTAAGATTCCTTTTTTTGTGTTATGCCCTCCTGCTTCAGGATTGAAAAGCGGTAAAGATATAAAAATAGAGATACGGCCGGCAAAAGAGATGTTAGAATATCAGGGATTGCGCCTCGCGCCAAAAGGGGCAAAAGGTTATTATCCGGCGTTTGATGTAACGCCGGATAAATTAATCTCTAAACATATTTATTTGAAAATATAAAATGGAAAAAGATTGCTTCGTCGCCTTCGGCTCCTCGCAATGACACGGTGTCATTGCGAACCCGACCCTGAACGTAGTGAAGGTGAGGGTGAAGCAATCTAAGAGCAAGCATATTTAATATAATAACGCATATGGAAACCAAGCTTAAGCAACAAATAATTCAGGTGGGGAAAAGAATCTATGATACAGGACTTTGCGTAGCTAAATCCGGAAATATCAGCGCGCGTCTTGATGAGAAAAGTATATTAATTACTGCCACCGGTACATCTTTGGGTAATTTAAAAGATGAAGAGATAGTTACGGTAGATTTAGACTCCGGAAAACCATTAGGCAATATTAAACCAAGTTCGGAGTTACCACTGCACGCGTTAGTTTACAAGAATTTTCCGGCGAAAGTAGTCGTGCACTGCCATCCGCCTTTAATTAACGGTTATTTTGCAGTAACCTCTAATTTGAAAGCATCAACTTTTGAGACTAAGTTTTACTTAGGAGATGTCCCAGTGGTTAAACAAGAAACACCGACGGTAACGCAGCCGGAATTAGTTATCAATGCTCTTAAACAGAATAATCTGGTAGTCTTAAAAAATCATGGTACTGTGGCTGTCGCCGATAAATTTGAAGATGCCTTAAGTCTTACCGAGGCACTCGAAGAGGCAGTAAAAAGCGCAGCACTTTCAAGGCTCTTTGATAAAGATATTTTAGATGAACTAGATTCAGCTTTAAAAGATGAATTAAAGAGTCAGGATAAGGCCTATGAAATGTTCTCCCGCGAGCATATCCAGGCAATTGTAGATTTAGTAAATAAGGATGAATTTATCTCTCAAAAGGGCGGTGAGCTTGATTTAACTCTTAAATTTTCAATTAAACTCGATGGTAATCCTAGTTCTTATACTTTTGATTTCGTAAAAGGAAAGATCCATAGGATTGATTTTGTAGAAGGTGCTCCATTTGTATTCTCCGGATCAGATGAGAACTGGAGGCAGATATTTTCCGGAAAACTTGATTCATTCGTATCCGTGACCCAAGGCAAAATGAAACTCCAGGGCCAGTTAGGCCAACTCTCAAGATGGTATGTGCCTTTTACGCGCTTGTTCGCATTATTTAAGGAAGTTAAAATAAAATGAACCCTATCTACCCTCTCTATATAAACGGTAAATTCATTGAGACTAACGAGAGACAGAATGTGCTTAATCCCTCAACTGGCAAGGTAATCGCGCAGGCTTCTTTAGCCTCGGAGAAAGAAGTGGAATTGGCTATTGCCAGCAGCCGCGAGGCTTTTGATAAAGGAGTTTGGCCGAGGCTCTCTTTGGATGAACGCAAGGGTTTCATTTTTAAAATTGCCCAGGGAATTCTAAATAAAGCAGGTGAGTTAGCTCTTTTAGAGACCGAGAATACCGGAAAGCCGATTAAAGAATCTACTTTTATGGATATACCTTCGGCTGCCAAAACATTTGAATTTATCGCCAATAATTTCCAAAATTACCTTGTTAGCGAAAGCTTAAATGTTTCAGAAGAGGCTAAGGCAAATTTGACACGCGAGCCCATGGGTGTGGTAGTTTTAATTATTCCTTGGAATTATCCTTTACTTATCGCATCTTGGAAATTGGCTTCCGCGCTCGCCGCAGGCAATACCGTAATATTGAAACCTTCCAGTTTAACGCCTCTTAGTGCATTTGAATTGGGGAAGATTATTAATGAAGCAGGAATCCCCGCCGGAGTTGTAAATATAGTGAATGGGGGCGGCTCAAAGATAGGAGAAAAACTTTGTTCTGACAGAAGAATTGATATGGTCTCTTTTACCGGAAGCAATGAGGTTGGCAAGGAGATCTTGCGTTATTCATCTCTCAATGTAAAGAAGTTAATTATGGAGTTGGGAGGAAAATCCGCGAGTTTAATCTTTGCGGATGTTGATTTGGATACCGTGGTAAATAGTTCTCTCTGTTCTATATTTTTGAATCAGGGCCAGATGTGCACAGCTATGTCGCGGATATTTGTGCAGGATGGGCTATATAAGGAATTTGAGGTAAGTTTTATTGAGAAAGCTAAACGTATAAAACTGGGGGTTGCAGATAATCATGAAACGCAGATGGGGCCATTAATTACCGATAGCCAGCGTAAAAAAGTTATCGCCTACCTGGAAAAAGCTAAGCGGGAAGGGGCAAAGATATTATGCGGAGGAAACATTCCAGAGAGCCCGGAATTAAAGAACGGCTATTTTTTTGAGCCTACGGTAATTTCCGGAGTGAAAGCGAACGCGCATATATTTAAAGAAGAGGTCTTTGGCCCGGTAACTTTAATAAATAAATTTTCCGATGCCGAAGAAGCTGTGGAATTGGTGAATAATTCGGATTTTGCCTTAGCTGCCTGTATTTGGAGCAAAGATTTAGCTTTAGCCGAAAGGCTCTCTAAGAAGATTAATGCCGGAACAATCTGGATAAATACTTATGGAATGTTTTATAACCAGCTTCCCTATGGCGGTTTTAAGCAGAGCGGGTTTGGAAAGGAATTAGGCAAGGAAGGGTTTTTAGAATATACCCGTCTCAAGAATACGATTATTGATCAACCAGCAACAGGCTCTAAGCCTTTGGTTAATTATTGGTATGGGTTATGATTAAAAAAATTACCTTAATATTTATTTGGTCAGGAAGCATAATATTAAC
>JBAZGV010000134.1:0-3338 GCA_041652675.1 Candidatus Omnitrophota bacterium | reverse complement strand
GGAATCTTTTAGGGTCCTTCAAGAATTCTATTACTTCTTTTAATTCTTCTTTAGCTTCATCTACTCCGGCGACATCATTAAAATTAACTTTCTCTGTCCCGCTATGAATTTTAGGGGTCATCTTGCCAAAGCCCATTATCTTGCTGCCTAATTGTTCTCCCCGCGCAGCCATCATCCACCAGAAAAATATTAATAAAAGAATCGGCCCCAAATTAAAGAGTAAAGTTACCCAGAATGTCCGCGGCGGTTTGACATCAAAGCTTTTAAGGTTCTGGCGCATAAGATTAAGCAGCTCAGTATCATTGTCGGGAATATTCACCAAAAAACCGGATTTATCCGTAAACTCACCCTGAAGAAGCAGCTCTCTCTTTACCACGGTTTTAATGCTCGCGGGGTTATTTTTTAAGACGGAATAAAATTCACCGTAAGTTATTTCTTTGGGGACACCGTTTATAGGAATATTAATCGAATTTAAGATAATAAAAACCAAAATTATCATCATAATCCAGCCTAACGGAGAACGCTTAAAAATATTATTTTTCTTAGCCATTTCTGCCTTTCTTTTACTTAAAACAATACGGATAGAAGAATAATTATATATTGGAATAACCGTAAAATCAAGTATTTTATGGAGATACGTTTAGAATAAAAAAATAGGCGGGGTTTGAGCCCCGCCTACGATATAAAATCAGGCTTAAAAATTACGGTGTAGCATCCACTAAAACCAATGTTTCCAGTAAGGCAGGCTCGGCTTTTTCGCATCTCTGTTCTTCGAGTTTACAGATCTCTACCAGAGAGGGAATAAGCGCGTCCAATTGGGATTTCATTGCTTGTTTCTGATAACAGGCAGATACGTATGCCTTTAGCCTTTCGCCGGAAGGGATTATCCCTGCCTGGATCAACTGCTGTATTGAGGCAAGCTCTTGGTTAAGGTTAATTGCCTCTAAGTTAGCGAGCTTTGGCAAGATGAACTTCAAATTAGAGAACCCGCCCATTGGCTGGATAAGCATCGGGATGGTGCGAAAATCAATACCGCCTAATGCCCTTCCTGCTTCAGTAGTTGCCGGCGAGGAGGCTTCTTTGGGCTCGTGTAATTCAACAGGCAGTCTTTTAGAATTAATCCTATCTACCGTAGTAAGAATTGCCAACACTTCATCAACTGATTTGGGTTTTGGATCATGAGATTCAGGCTTACTCTGTACCTGTTTCATCATAATTGTCAATTTCGGTATTGCCCAAAAGATAACAGGAGCTAAGCTGGTATTATTAACAAGATCAGCAATATTAACAGTTGCAGCCTCGGTAGCCTGCTGATCCTTAACATAAACAAAGTATTCCTCTAAATCATTAAATTTATCAACTAAATCACGGGAAGGATTATCTGAACTTGTTCCCGGACGCACCAATTCTCTTAATTTACTAAATATTAAATACAAATCTTTTCTCGTAGGCTCTGTAAACTTTATCTCGCCATGACCCAGCACTTCCGCTGGCGAGGAGGCGCTAGAACTTAATTGTTCTGGCCTAATCTGAGCAATATCGGGCAAAGGGTTTTCAGAAAAATCAATCCTTCCGATCTCTTCACCGTCAGGCAATTGACCAAAGACTACTGATTCAGCTAAATTAAATGACTTCCTATCTGTATCAGACGATGGCAATGCATGAAAGACTATTGATTCTATTTGACTCAACGACCTTCCATTTATAACAATATACCCTAATCCTCTTGACAACCATCCAGCCAAAGCCTCACGTTGTGGTGGCTTAAACGTTACATCCACAGTAAGAATACCATTGCCCATATTCTCGCCCTTTACCCATACCCCAACCTCTTCTATGGTAGTTACCGGCGAGGAGGATTTTTGTAGCCCACTAATATCCCAAACCATAGGATCACCACGCTTATCCACACTTACACCGAATATTTTTGTGCCATCCGGGCTAAAGGCAACAGAACTAAACGTCAAACCGTAGCCTAAAGTAGTAATTGACCTGCCTTCGATGTCCCAAATTTTAATCCCAGTCTGGTCTCCTGCTGCAGCTATTATTTCTCCATTCGGGCTAAAGGCAGCAGAATAAAAAGTATCGGGATAACCTAAATTTTGAACCTCAATTATTGCGGAAGTATCCAAATTCCAAATATGCACACCGCTTGCTTCTGCGCTAATCATTTTTCCGCTGTCCGGGCTAAAGGCGACAGAATAAATCGCGTCACCAGAACCCTCAACATTCCCAACAACGCTATTATCATTAGTATTTAAAACCACAATTTTATCAGAATAAGCTTTCCCGAAAGCGAGGGCAATAGCCAATTTTTCGCCATTCGGGCTAAAGGCGCTACCTTTCACCCACTTTCCAGAAGCATCCATCGATTGAGTACCAATGTGTCCTCCATCTACATCCCAAAGGCTAGCGGTATTTTCTCCACTTACAATAATTCTCCGGCTGTCTGAGCTAAAGGAAACATAATTTGCCCATCCGGAGTATCTTAAAACAATAGGATTCGGTTCGTGCGTATTACCATCCCTCTTATAGATATAAACCTCATTATAACTTCCAACAGCCATCTTTGTGCCATCCGGACTAAAGGCAATAGCCTTGACAGTATTGGGATGCGACAAAGAAACATCAAGAGGGTTATAATCGGAATCAAAAAGCTTGACAGCCCTGCCTTCTCCTATAGCTATCGTACCGTCCGGGCTAAAGGCGGCAGCTCCCACCGGCTTATCATGCTTCAGGGTAACTGGTTCATCTATAGCCACCAGGGCCGGCGAAGAGGCAGCCACCTGCTGTTGCGCTGCTTTAAATACGCCTAGCGCTGCTTCAGCTGTAGATAGCCACTTTGCATAACGCTCTCTCCCCCACTTATTCCGTTCTGAAACTGTACCTTCTAACCTGCGAACTAGATTTGCTAAAATCTCCTGAGTGCCTTCAGCAATAACACTATCAGCAATCAGTTTGGGAACATTTGAGTTTTGTCTATTTGGGATATATAGGTCAAACAAAGGTTTAACATTGGCTAAAACCTCTTCCGGCGCTGACCCGATATAATTCATACCCTGAATTAATATTTTCTTTGTCTCTTCTTCTCTTGCTCTATTCACTGCATCTACCGCCCTTAAATTATCTACTGAATCAGCTCCTTCCGTGCCATCGCCTCCGTCACGATCATCTAATAATCCTTGCGCTCTCTCTTTAGCCCCAAAGAAAATACCCTCGGGAGATAAAGCAACCGGCGAGGATGTGGCTGCTGCCGGCATTAACTGCGGAATAACCGGGCTGGATGTTGCAGCCATTCCGGAAAAAGCACGTGTGCCCGGAGTAGCAAGAAACACAGG
>JBAZGV010000133.1:0-3357 GCA_041652675.1 Candidatus Omnitrophota bacterium | reverse complement strand
CGGAATATTTATGGTTTTCGCGCCGTCATTAATAGCAGCCTCAATAATACGATAGAGAAATTCCCGTTCAGAGCGAGTAGCATCTTCGGGAGAAAATTCAATATCATCACAAAATCTCCTGGCAAGCTTAGTAGCTTGCCGTGCTAGGGCCAATATTTCTGCCTCGGCTTTTTTAAACTTATACTGCATATGAATCTTGGAAGTTGCCAGAAAAAGATGTATGCGCGGTGAACTTGCGGGCTTTAATGCATTATAGGCTGCTTCAATATCCTGTTTTAAGCAACGCGCTAATCCACAAATTACGCTCTTTTTTATATTCTTGGCTATATCACTCACTGCTTTAAAATCACCCGGGCTGGCGATAGGAAAACCAGCCTCAATGACATCCACACCTAACCTCTCCAACTTAAAAGCAACCTCTAGCTTCTGCTCTGCAGTCAAAGAAGCTCCCGGCGCCTGTTCTCCGTCTCTTAATGTTGTATCGAATATTATTATTTTTTCTTTTTTCATATTAACTTTAATTCTTTCCCGTCTCGTAACCGCAACAAGTTCTCTCCGAGAACTTGTTGCGCTCGACGGGATAATACTTGCTTGCAAAGCAAGCAAGTATTTCGCTAAATCAAACCTTAAGGAGCTCAAATTCTACTATCAATTTATCGCTTAGCTCCATAAGTTTGGGCCTCATTTAATCCAGGGCATCGATTTCGATGTGCCTCTGGCGATTACGCCAAAATCACACTTTGCCCTGCAAAGTGCATTACTTCTTCATCCAAGGCATCATTTCTCTTAATTGCTTCCCAACCTTCTCAATTAAATGATCATCCCCTGCTTTTATCAACTTATCAAAGTTCGGCCTGCCGTCTTCATTCTCTTTAATCCACTCCTTAGCAAACTTACCTGTTCTTATTTCTTTAAGTATTTTTTTCATCTCTTTACGGGTCTTGGCAGTAATTATTCTGGGGCCGCGAGTTAAATCGCCATAGCAGGCGGTATTTGATACACCCCTGCGCATGCCAGAGATGCCTTTTTCCTGGATTAAATCGGTAATAAGTTTTAATTCATGCAAAACTTCAAAATAAGCAATCTCCGGCTGGTATCCCGCCTCAATTAAAGTGTCAAATCCTGCTTTAATCAATTCCGTCACTCCGCCGCAAAGGACTGCCTGCTCTCCAAAAAGATCAGTTTCAGTTTCCTCTTCAAAAGTCGTTTCAATCACTCCAGCGGTCGTCGCCTTAATTGCCTTAGCATAGGCGAGCGCTAGTTGTTTTGCCTGGCCGGTTGCATCTTGATAAATAGCAATTAACGAAGGAACACCCTTACCCTCTTCATACATCTTACGAACCAAGGCACCCGGGCCTTTGGGCGCGACCATAAATACATCCACATTCTTTGAAGGTTTAATCTGTTTAAAACGTATATTGAAACCATGGGAAAAACATAAAGCCTTCCCCTTCTTTAAATTCGGCTTAATATCTTCTTTATAAACTTTAGCCTGCACATGATCCTGGGTAAGTATTTGTATGATATCGCCGGCTTTCGCAGCCTCAGCTGCTGAAACAGGAGTAAAACCATCTTTTTTTGCTTGCTCAAAATTCGGCGTACCAGCCATTTCAGAAACAACAACATGGCAGCCTGAATCCCTAAGGCACATTGCCTGGCCCCGGCCCTGGATACCATAACCGATGATTGCTATTGTTTTATTCTTTATTAAATTTAAATCCGCATCCACATCATAATAAACCTTTGCCATCCCACCCTCCTTTATTACCTAGGGGACGCTCCCCAAGGTACCACGCTGCTTTTAAAAAATGGTCATTTTTTCTATTTTTTGCTAATCTTTAACCGAAAACCGCTGGGGAGTGTCCCTTTCGGGAGCGTCCCCCTTAGTTACTAATCGCTAATTTACCCGTTTTAACTAACTCCTTTATCCCAAATTTACTCAATTCATCCAAGAGAGACTTTATCTGGAGATGATCTCCTACCGCCTCAATTATAGCAATATCACCTTTATGATGAATAATCTTACCTACATATTTATTGAATACGGCTTCTAATCTTTCTTTATCCTTCTCCGAATAGTTAATCTTGGCTAAAATTAATTCGCGGTCAAGATGCTCTTTTTTGGTAAAATCAGTAACCGTAATCACATTAATTAATTTATTTAACTGCTTATTAATCTGTTCTAGGACTTTTTCATCCTTAGCCTCAACCACAATAGTCATATAAGAGATCGTGGGATCCAGCGTCTCGGATACCGCCAAAGAAGCGATATTATACCCACGCGCAGAAAATAGCCCGGATATCCGCGCTAAAACACCAAACTTATTCTCCACTAATACTGATATAGTATGTCGCATTATGCTAACCCGTCAATCATATCGTTTATCGCTTGTCCTGCCGGAACCATCGGCCAAACATTCTCCTCCGGCTCAATCTTAAAATCTACAAAAACCGTATTATCTGTTTTAATCGTTTTCTGCAGCGCCTTACGCACATCAGCTTTCTTAGTTACCCGGATTCCAACTGCCCCGTAGCTTTGAGCAAGCTTGACAAAATCAGGACTGGTAATCGGCGTATAAGAATAGCGTTTCTTATAAAATAATTCCTGCCATTGCCTAACCATTCCCAGAAAACCATTATTAAATATGAGCACCTTAACATTTAGCTTACTTGCCACGCAAGTTGCCAACTCCTGAATATTCATCTGGATTGAGCCATCTCCGGCAATATTAAAAACTTCTTTCTTAGGACAACCTAACTTTGCCCCTATTGCCGCCGGAAAACCAAAACCCATTGTTCCTAACCCGCCGGAAGAAATAAACGTACGCGGTGTTAAATATTTATACCACTGGCATGCCCACATCTGGCTCTGGCCAACTTCAGTGCAGATTATAGCATCTCCCTTAGTAAGATCCCAAAGCTGCTCAAGAATATACTGAGGCTTAATCACCTTGCTGTTACGATTATAAGATAGAGGATGTTTTTTCTTCCACGCCTCAACCCCCTTAAGCCACTCTAAGGTATCAGGAACCTTTTTAATTTCTTTAAGTAATTCAATTAAAATATTCTTAGCGTCACCGACAATGGGGATATCCACACGCACATACTTGCTGATTGAGGAAGGATCAATATCAATATGGATTACCTTCGAGTGGGGGGCAAAATTATCTAACCTTCCAGTTACGCGATCATCAAAACGCGCGCCCACCGCGATAATTAAATCCGCCTCCATAGTCGCATGATTCGCGTAAGCCGTCCCGTGCATCCCAAGCATCCCTAAAAATAATTTGTGCGTTCCGGGAAAAGAACCGAGCCCCATAAAAGTAGTAGTGAGCGGTGCTTGAATTCTTTCCGCTA
>JBAZGV010000132.1:0-3363 GCA_041652675.1 Candidatus Omnitrophota bacterium | reverse complement strand
ATAACGGCTTTAGGTTTAAGCTCATTATTAGCCCAAGATAAATATTTAGTTACAATCTCTTGTGGATTATTGCGCCAGATAAGGCCATGGCTTGGCGCGATCATTTTTATGGCAATATTCATCTTTTGTACTTCCGCGATTTTTTTTGCGATTACTGATCCTAACGGCCAGAGGATATTAGCATAATATTTCGCCGCTTCATCCCATAAAACGCAAGGATCTACTTCGTCACTAAAATGAACACCTGCGGCAAGATGCTGGCCAAAAGCATCGTTAGGCATAAGCAAAGACTCTTCAGGGCAATAGGTAAACATACTGTCGGGCCAATGAATCATCGGCGCCTCTATAAAATTGAGGCTTCTTTTACCTAAAGAGAGAGAATCACCGGACTTAACTTCCTTAAAATCCCAATCAGAGTAATAATTCTTATAAAGGCCTTCCTTGCACTTAGCAGTACCAAATACCTGCGCCTTAGGGCATAGGCGCATGAGCGCCGGTAAGGCTCCAGAATGGTCGGCTTCAACATGGTTCGCCACTATATAAGAGATTTTATCAAGAGGGACAACTTCTTTGATATTCTGGATTAATTCTTCACTAAAAGGCGCGTGAACAGTATCAATAAGCACAGTTTTATCATCAATAATCAGATAGGAATTATAGCTAGTCCCCCTTTTAGTAGTATAAGTATGGCCGTGGAAACTACGCATATTCCAATCCACTACACCTACCGAATAAATACCCGGGAGTATCTCTTTCGCAGACATATAATTTCTCTTGCGCAGAAGCGCATACTGGCCTATCTGCCGCAGAATGCGGCATACCTGCCATTCCAATATGGCGGAGTACAAATTAAGGCCAGGTACTGCTAATAACCTTGAAAATCCTCAGTAACAATCTTATCTTCGGATAAAATTAAATCCTTAGCTAGCAGGCCCTTCATTGCTTCCACCATAGACGGCGGGCCGCAGAGCAAGAACGAACGCTCAGAATAATCCGGAATTTCATTTTTTATAATATCTGCGTTGATTCTGCCTACGACACAACTAAATTCCATCTGACGTTCCAAAAGGACATGCACCACACGTAAACGCTTATATTCTTCCTGCATGCGCTTAAAATCATCTATAAATACTATATCTTTTACAGAGTTATTCGCGTAAAGTAAGATGATGTCCAAATCCAATTTTTTATCCAAAGCAAATTTGCACATACTTCTAATTGGAGTGATGCCGATACCTCCTGAAATAAAAGCTACTTTACTTCCTGCGCGCTCAAGCGTAAAAGCCCCATAAGGATATTCAATAGAGAGAATATCTTCCGGCTTAAGATCCGAAAGAGCAAGAGAAAAATTGCTCGCAGTTATTTTCTTAGTGAATTCAAGATAACCTTCTTCAGTCGGAGAATTGGATATGGAAAGAAAGCGTTCTAAATTCTTGTCATTATTAAGCTTAACGCGCAAGAATTGCCCCGCTTTAAAGTTTAGCGGGCCGTCAATAGCCACCCGGACACTTTTAACATTATAGGTGCGCGGTATAACCCCAATTACCCGCGCGCAAATTGGATTTATCATTAGATTTTCTCAAACATATCTTTGCCTACGCCGCACTCTGGGCAGACCCAAGAATCAGGTAACTTTTCAAAAGAGGTCCCTGCGGGAATACTTTGGGTGGCATCCCCTATTGCCGGATCATAGATATACCCACAAACAGTACATTTATATTTTTCCATAGTTTTCCTTTCAAATGAATGCTGCTTTATTGCTTGAGCCTAATTTCTCTCGATTATCTATTTTCCCATCTTTGACTTATCCATCATGGATTTATCCATCATCGGCTTATCTGCCATGGATTTATCCATCATTTTCCGGCACATCATCTCCTGCTTCTGCATCATCATCTTTTGCATCGGGCATCTTCCGGTAGCCAAAGTATAGATTCCAGCCGAAAATATAAGTAACGCGCTTAACCAAAGAAGAGCCGCTATGACATAACCAAAAACCTTTAAAACATTTGACTTTACTTCACGCAAAACAAACAAAACAAAGAAACTTATCGTTAATACCAGAGTTGTCGGAACTATCGCGTATAAACCCATTACCCTTCCTAACATATCACCCTCCTTTTTTCCCGGGCCATTAATAAATTTATTCGACTTTTATCTCTTTTGAGTTCTTCCAAATCCCATGTATATTGCAATATGCTGAAACGAAAATAGTCCCGGGCTTATCACTCTTAAAAGAAGTTGTTACCATTGGATCGGAATAAATAGTGCTGGTATTAGGCCCCTGAACGGATTCACCATGGGCATTAAACTCGAAACGCGCTACTTGACAGGGAAATTTCTCTCCCAGAGCTAAAAAATACAGTTCAATTGACCTTATATGATGTTCGGTAGTATTAGGATGGGATATTTCTTTGCCAACAGTTATGGTTATTCTTACAGCTTCCCCTTTTTTAATTATATCCGGCGCCTCAATTACGGGAACATGTTTTTCTGTTTTCCAATCCGCGCTTTGAAATAAATCTTTTAAATCCGCCATTCTCTCTCCTTTCGCGTTTCCTGCTTTACTCTCCTAAGATTTTTTTTAAATCTTCACTTGGAGAACTGATCAGTTTTAAATCAAATCTCTCCTGTAAAACTGAAAAGACATTCTTAGAGATGAACGCAGGAGAAGTCGGCCCTATGTATATGCCCCTGATATTAAGGTACAACAAACTAAGCAATATGGCAACTGCTTTTTGCTCAAACCAGGAAAGAACAAAAGTTAATGGAAGCTCATTTACCCCGCAATTAAATGCTTTGCTTAACGCAAGCGCTACCTGTATCGCGGAATAAGCGTTATTACACTGCCCGATATCAATCAAACGCGGAATACCCTCAACCTCTCCAAAGTCAAGTTTGTTAAAACGGTATTTACCACAGGCAAGGGTTAAAATTACGGAGTCTTTTGGCACGCTTTCCGCGAATTCTGTATAATAATTTCTTCCCGCTTTCGCGCCGTCACAGCCGCCAATTAAGAAAAAACGCTTAATCTTACCGGCTTTTACCGCTGAAACGATCTTATCCGCTAAAGCCAGAATCGCGATATGATGAAATCCGGTCATAATCTTCTTTCCGGGAGCCTCTGGAAGCGCGGGTAAAGCCTTTGCCTGCTTTAATAATTCGCTAAAATCCCGGCTCTGCAAATGCTTAGCTCCGGGAAGACCGGTGATCCCTACAGTATAGAGCCTGTCTAAATAAGTATTATCCGGTGGAATTAAAACACAATTAGTAGTTGCCAATATCGGCCCGGGGAAAACATTAAACTCTTTTTTCTGCTCTTGCCAAGCTCCACCGTAATTACCAACCAAATGCTTAAATTTC
>JBAZGV010000131.1:0-3402 GCA_041652675.1 Candidatus Omnitrophota bacterium | reverse complement strand
GAATAAAAGGCGTATTATCGCCGTAGGCACAACCAGCCTTAGGGCTTTGGAGTCTTATGCTAATGGTCTAAAAGAAGGCAATACCGACCTTTTTATCTATCCCGGATATAAATTTAAAATCGTTAATTCTTTATTAACTAATTTCCATTTACCCAAGACTACGCTTTTTATGCTTGTCTGCGCCTTTTCCTTTGCAAGTCGTGGCGAAGAAGGTATTGAATTTATGAAGAAGGCTTACCAAGAGGCAGTGGATAATAAATATCGATTCTACAGCTATGGCGACGCCATGTTGATAATTTAGGTTGTTAAATTTCTCTGACAAGCTTCTCGCTCAAGTCGCTTTTGCCCCTTACGGGGCCGCCAGAGATCTTTCGTATTTTCGGCGACAAAACAACTCGCGCCTCGTTTTCTAACCTCGGCGCTCAAACAGTTTTGTCGTCCCGCAACTGTCTTGCATTCGCAAGACTGCGGGATTCCCGAAAATACTCAAGCTCCTCTGGCTAAAAGCTCCATTCGCTCGAACCTTGTCAGGAAGATTTAACAATGCTTGGGAGGAGAAGGATTAAGGAATTCCGGGGACACAATACTTAATTCTTTAAAATAAAGGGATTGTTTCTGTTTTGACATTAGGTTAGCGGATGACTTGGGCTGGGCTAAGCAGCATGTTGGTTGTGCGAGCGGCCAGGTTCAGGCAGCCGGCTCCTAATTATGAAAAACGATTTGATACACGGCCCGGCTGCCTGAGAGTGAGCACAAACTTCAAGCGAGATTTTCCTCGGCGGGGAAAATCGAGCGGTGCTGCGAGACCAGGCCAAGGCAGTCCGCGTACGTAAAGGTATTATAAAATAAACATATGTTTAAACTAATCCAACAGGAAAAAATAGCAAGGCGCGGTTAGGTAAATTAACGACTATTCACGGCGAGATTGAGACTCCTTGTTTTATGCCTGTGGGCACTCATGCCACGGTTAAGGGCCTCTACCCTAGAGATGTGGAGGATGCAGGCGCCCAGATTATGCTTTCTAATACCTACCATCTATTTTTGCGCCCGGGCATGGAAGTTATCCGTAAGGCAGGCGGTTTGCATAAATTTATGTCCTGGAATAAGCCTATTCTTACTGATAGCGGCGGGTATCAGGTATTTAGCCTCGCGCTCTTAAGAAAATTAAGCGATAAGGGCGTGGAATTTCAGTCGCACATCGACGGTTCTAAGCATTTTTTTACTCCCGAAGATGTTATGAATATAGAGCGGGATCTAGGGTCGGATATTATTATGCCTTTGGATGAATGCAGCCATTATCCTTGCACCAGAGATCACGCGGAAGTGGCGATGAAAAGAACAGTCAACTGGGCAAAACGCTCCTATAAGCGCAAGCAGGAACAAGAGGGGTGCGGTCCAACTAAAAAGCAGTTTTTATTTGGCATAGTGCAGGGGGCGACCTACGAAGATTTGCGTAATATTTGCGCGAAAGAATTAACAGAGATAGATTTTGACGGGTTTGCCATAGGAGGGGTATCAGTTGGCGAGCCGAGTAATTTAATATATGATATTCTTGGCAATACAGCCGCGTTATTGCCCATGGAGAAACCGCGTTATGCTATGGGTATAGGCTATCCGCAGGATATACTTGAAGCGGTAGAGCGCGGTATTGATATGTTCGATTGCGTTGTCCCTACGCGTTTTGGAAGAAATGGGACTGCTTTTACCAGTACCGGTAAGATAAAAATAAGTAACTCTCCTTATATTGAAGATTTCAAGGCCCTTGACGAAAGATGTTCTTGCTATACTTGTAAGAATTTTAGCCGTTCGTATATCAGGCATTTATTTAATGCCCAAGAGATGCTTGGATTAACGCTCCTTTCTTTGCATAACGTCTATTTCTTTTTGGATTTGGCGTGTAAGATCCGTGAGGCGATTAAAAATAATCAGTTTAGCGAATTTAAAAAAGATTTCTTAACTAATTATAATCTATGCGCATAGATATCCTGACAATATTTCCCAAGATGTTTGACCCGGTGCTTAATGAGTCAATTGTTAAGCGCGCCAGGATCAAGAATAAGGTTAAATTTTATATTCATGACCTGCGCGATTACACCTCTGATAAGCACAGGAAAGTTGACGACCGGCCTTTTGGGGGAGGTTCAGGCATGATTATGCGTGTGGAGCCGATATTTAATTGCATAGAAGCAATAAAGCGCAAGAGCAAAAAACCCAGGGTAATTTTATTTACTCCTCAAGGTAAGAGCTTGAACCAGGATAAAGCCAAAAAGCTCTCCAGGGTCTCGCATCTAATTTTAATTTGCGGGCATTATGAAGGAGTGGATGAAAGGGTGAGAAGTAAATTAGCCGATGAAGAGGTATCTATTGGAGATTATGTTTTGACAGGGGGAGAACTTCCGGCAATGGTTTTAATAGATGCAGTCGTAAGGCTTATGCCCGGAGTCTTAGGTAACAAAAATTCCTTGAATTTTGAGTCATTTGAAGGTAATCTATTAGAATATCCGCATTACACCAGGCCCTATAGTTTTCGTAAGATGGATGTTCCGGAGGTGCTTGTATCCGGGGACCATCATAAAATAGAGGTTTGGAGGCGGGCGCAAGCGTTAAAAAGGACAAAGGCGAGAAGGCCGGATTTATTAAAGCGGTAATATAATGGAGGCAATAATGGATAAGATGAAGTTAATTGAATCACAATTTACTAAAAAAGATCTCCCTGTCTTTGGCGTCGGGGACACAGTGAAGGTTATGACCAGGATAGCCGAAGGGGCGGATAAATTCCGTCTTCATCCCTTTGAGGGTGTGGTTATATCTAGGGAAGGCTCAGGAGTAAGAGAGCATTTTACTGTAAGAAAAGTATCTTATGGCGAAGGTATCGAACGCGTGTTCCCTTTAAATTCTCCGAGTATTGAGCGGATTGAGATAATACGCTCCGGTAAAGTCAAAAGGGCTAAACTTTATTATTTGAGAAATAAAATTGGAAAACGGGCGACAAAGATAGAAAATAAAGCAGAGAAAGCATAGATCTTATACTACGAGCGTAAATTCAGGAAAAAAGGTTTTAGTTTAATTATCGGAGTTGATGAGGCCGGCAGAGGCCCTTTAGCCGGGCCGGTAGTTTCAGCGGCAGTATTATTAAAGTCAAATAACTTTAATGCTCGTATTGATGATTCCAAGAAATTATCCCCTTTAGAGCGGGAGGATGCTTTTCCAGATATTTTAAATAATTCAGTATTTGGTATCGGTATCGTAAGCGAAAAAATAATTGATCGAATCAATATTTTGGAAGCTACCCGTCTTTCCATGCAGCAAGCAGTAGCTTCCTTGGTGAGAAAATTAGGCGCCGTAAATAACAAAGGCATTTATGTAATCGTGGATGGAAATATGAGGTTAGATTTGGTTTTG
>JBAZGV010000130.1:3010-3419 GCA_041652675.1 Candidatus Omnitrophota bacterium | reverse complement strand
GCAATCTGGTGCAGGGATTATATGCCTATACAGATTTCAAAGGATAAGTTTGTGCAGTTTCAATATGATCCATGTTATCTGCGGGGTTCACAAAAAGCTATTGCTAGCACAACTGATGCTGTAAAGGCATATAAAGTCGTAGGGATGAAGCCGCAAATCTCGGATATTAGGGTTGATGGTGGCAATATTGTGAAGTCTCGCACAAAAGTAATAATGACTGACCGGGTACTCTGTGAAAATCCGCAACTCACGAAGGAACAACTGATAAAAAAGCTTAAAATTGCGCTTAAGGTGAAGCAGGTGATAATAATTCCTCAGTGTCCGGATGACCCATTTGGTCATGCGGATGGCATGATAAGGTTTGTTGATGGGGTTAGAGATGAAAAAACGGTATTGGTTAATAACTATC
>JBAZGV010000130.1:0-3000 GCA_041652675.1 Candidatus Omnitrophota bacterium | reverse complement strand
GAAGCAACTGCACGCCTCTTTGATGAAAGTTGGTTTAAACAAGGTATTGATCCCTTATAGTCCTATTTCAAATGACGAATACGACGCTTCAGGTATATACATAAATTATCTTCAGGTAGGCAAGACAGTAATATACCCGGAGTATGGGATAAAAGAAGATTCGCTTGCGCATAAGGTGTTCTCTAGGTATTTTGGTAATAATGCTATATCAATACGCGCTAACGCAATCGCCAAAAAAGGCGGGGTGTTGAATTGCATTAGTTGGAATATAATTAAAGGAGGAAACGATGGGATTTGATATTAAAGAAAAAATATTTAAATTTTATTTTTTTAAGTCTCCTAGACCAAAATATAGTGATATGGCTGGCGAGTTTAGTTTAAAATTCAGCGATATAAGTCTATATATAAAAGAAATCCGATCTGAACGGGCAGAAGAAATAGAAAGAATTAATAGGCTTCTCTTTAATTTATATCTTACGAAGAAAGAAAAATACGGTAATTGTTTTAAATTTGAATCTTTCGAAGTATTCTATAAGTGGTATGTGGAGAAATTTGAGAATCAAGGCGGCGCCTGCTATTACTGTAAAACCAAGGAAAATGATCTTGCTAAGCTATTTGAGGAAAAGAAGCTGCCAAATAAACAGTATCCTAAGAGGGGGAAGCATCTGGAGGTAGAAAGAAAGAATAGCTATAGAGGGGCAGATAATTATCATGAGTCAAATTGTGTATTATGCTGTTTTTTGTGTAATAATGCAAAGTCTGATATATTTAATGAGAAGCAGTTTGAGTCTATCGGGAAAACGATAGGAAAGGTTATAAAGTTACTATGATTTGATATAGCGTGAGTTGAGAATAGGTATATTTTGGTATAAAATTATATCGTCCTGAGTTGTAAGGGGGAACCTGGACGTTAAAAAAGTAAAACCTTCGTTGGCAGAACTGCGGCTGGCGGAGGTTTTTATTTTCTGTCACGACACAACCTGTCGCATGCCTATTGTATACTATTTAATTAAGTAGTTCTTGAGCATAAAATAACTTGATAGAAGGAGAACCTTTATGGATAAATTTGTAATTGAGGGAGGAGTCCAGCTTAAAGGCGAGATTAAGATAAGCGCGGCAAAAAATGCGATATTGCCGATAATGGCAGCTTGTCTTTTGACTGAAAAGCCTTGCTGGTTGAAGAATGTGCCTAACCTAAAAGATATTGAAATCATGACTGCTATCTTGCGCTCTTTGGGCGCGAATGTGGAAAAGGATGGAGACGGGTTGGTTATTGAGGCTAAAAGAATAGACGGATTTACCGCAGATTACAGTTTAGTTTCTACAATGAGAGGTTCATTCTGCGTGCTTGGTCCGCTTCTGGCGAGGCTTAAAAAAGCAAAAGTTTCTTACCCCGGTGGGTGCGCGATTGGTGTGCGGCCGGTAGATTTACATATCAAGGGCCTAAAAGCCCTTGGTGCAGATATAAGGGTTGAATCCGGGTATGTTGTCGCAGAGGCCGATAAACTTCAAGGAACCCATCTTTATTTGGGCGGAATGTTCGGGTCATCAGTTTTAGCTACCATGAATGTAATGATGGCAGCAACTCTTGCACAGGGAAAGACCATAATAGAATCCGCCGCCTGCGAGCCGGAAGTTGAAGATTTGGGTAATTTTCTCAACGCCATTGGTGCTCAGGTTAAAGGGCATGGCACGCCAAGAGTAGAAATCGAAGGCGTGAAAGAATTGCATGGCGCAGAATACGAAGCGATTCCCGATAGAATAGAAGCTGCTACCTTTATGATTGCTGCTCTAATTACCAATGGAGAGATTCGCATAGAAAATATTGTCCCGAAACATCTGGTAGCTGTTATGGATGTGCTAGGCCAGGCAGGCGCACATTTTGGAAGGCGCCTAGAAGATTATGAGGGGAAGACAGCTAATTCGCTAACCATAAAACTTCCCGGCGAACTTAATCCGGTAAATATTACAGCACTGCCATATCCTGGATTCCCTACGGATGTGCAGGCGCAGATGATGAGCCTGATGTCTTTGGCAAAAGGCACCAGCATTATAACGGACAAGGTCTTTCCTGACAGGTTTATGCATGTGGCAGAACTTAACCGTCTGGCAGCTCATATACAAAAAGAAGGGCAAAGCGCGATAATAGAAGGAGTTAGTGAATTATCCGGAGCAAATGTAATGGCGTCTGACCTAAGGGCCTCTGCTTCCCTGGTGCTGGCGGGCTTAGCGGCAAAAGGCCAAACTACAGTATTTCGTATTTATCATTTGGATCGCGGATATGCTAACTTAGAGCAAAAATTACAATCTCTAGGTGCTAAGGTAAAAAGAGAAAAAGAATAAGCTGCTGGAATATTATTTAAAATATTTTCTAACTCGACACAGCCTTGTCGTAACTGAATGTTATAATTAATGTGTAGAATTAAAACAGCATGAGGGGTTTATACATGATTATAGGATCAATAAGCTCAATTTTATTTTGTCTTTGTGCAATTCCACAGATAGTCAAGCTGATTAAGACCAAAGAAGCCAGTGGGATAAGCCTGGTTTCCTGCTGGATAACTGTGCTTGCCTATGTTTTAGGGATAGTTTACATAGTAAAGTCATTAAATATGAACGCGGTATTGCTTTGTCTTTATATCTATGGGCTAGCTACGACGTTTATAATCCTAGGATTAATAATAAGGTACCGCTTTAGAAATAAGCTTGAAAGAGCGACACAACCCTGTCGCAAGCCTGTATTATAATCTTCTTAATCTATAAAATAGGAAAACTGAATATGACTTTAGAACATAAATACAAAGAGCTGTTGGCGTTCTTTTATGCGCTGTTGGAGGAGGCGTCGATAGATTCTCTTATGGAATTTGCTGAGCTGCTAGTTTTATTAGATGTAGATAAAGAAGAGTTAAGGCAGATAAAGGTTAAAAATGAAGGCTTAAAGGATGCTTTGAAGGCGATTGTTTGTAATAAAAAAATTAAGCAGGCGCTTAAAGAAGATGA
>JBAZGV010000129.1:0-3366 GCA_041652675.1 Candidatus Omnitrophota bacterium | reverse complement strand
TAATTTCTTTAATATTTTTTTCAAAATCATCAGCATCTTTTTCTTCTACTACTCCAGAAACGCTAAAATATTTATCGCGTAAAACCCGGCCATAACCCTCCGGCTTAGTTAACTCGGCAGTTAATAAAGTCGCGTCGACGTCATTTTCAGTATGATATTTGATAAGCTTATCAATAGTCTCTTTTTTTAACAGGGGGGTATCGCCGTAAAGAACCAAAACTGTTCCCTTAAAACCCTTTAACTCCTTGAGCGCGGCCTTAACCGCGTCCGCAGTCCCGATAAGCTTATTTTGGAGGGCTACCTTAACCCCAGCTGTAATCTCTTTTTTTACCAGCTTCTGTTGATACCCCAAAACAACAACACTCTTTTTGGGATTTAAAGACTTGACCAGATCCAAAACATAGCCAATCATTGGCCTGCCGCATATTTTATGCAGGACCTTGGGAACTTCAGATTTCATCCTCTCCCCTTTGCCCGCCGCCAGAATTATTATTGCGATATCTTTAGACATAATTTATTGAAATTGCCCGGCAAGGATTCGGACCTTGACAGTCAGACCCAAATTCTGAAGTGCTACCATTACACTACCGGGCAAATCCTTGCGTTTGCTTGTCCTACCTACCTGCTCACTTACGCTTGCAGGTATTTCGCTAGATAAAAACTTCAGGTGCTCAAATTTGACGACATCCCAAAAATTTACTCCAAGGCAGAACCTGCATGCCCTTTGGCCCTTTCCAGCTCGTACGCGTCGAGAACACTTTTCTGCAGATACTCCCTGAACGATTGAGTTATAGGATGAGCGATATCCTTATGTTCTGATTGCGGGCTCCACAAATCATTGGCGCCCGTCCGCCTATGCCCTGTGGCGGACGCCGAATTAACCACTCCGGAGGACTCGGTCTTTATAATTTGAGGCAATAAACCGGCACACTGGTTACAATACTTACTGCGCAATTCATTTTTAAACCCGCATTTAGGGCACGGCTGTTTTACTCTTCTCGAAGGCATAGCGATAAACAAACTACTTGTGCCTTCAATTACCTTTATATTTCTTACTACAAAAACATTATCAAAAGTTACTGTTGCGTAGGCCTTAAGCTTTTTATCCAGCGAATCTTTAAGAGCTATTCTTACTTCAGTAATTTCCATAGTTTAAGCCCTCCCTGCCAACAGGCTAAACAGTTTTTACCACAAAAACCCGCCAAGGCCTCTCTCTCTTTTGCAAAATCTTAGCTAATCTTGAGGCGTTCTTAAAGGAAGAGGTAATTGCAAAAACAGCCGGCCCGCTTCCAGACATAAGCACGCGATCTAAGCCTAATTGTGAAAACGCGTCTTTTATACGCCTTACTTCAGGATATAGCCTTATCGTTACCTGCTCCAGGCTATTAAATAGTAAATAGGGCTTAACTGAAGTTATTAGTTTAACATTGCCGGGAGGCTTTGTCAACCCCCGCACCAATTGTTTTTGCATTGCTTTCTTTCCGATTGGTGCGTGGGTCAATCCCGAAAAATGGTCATATTTCTTGTATATTAAAGGCGTTGAAACATGTATCTTAGGTACAACCAAAATATGCCAGAGCTTAGTTTTCTTTAAAATATTTAGCGGCTTGATCCTCTCCCCTTTGCCTGACCCTAAAGCAAAAGAAAGGCCATATATAAAAAAAGCAACATCACTTCCGACTTTACCGGCAAATTTAGCAAGTTTAACTTTAGATAACTTAAGCCCCCAGAGCCTGTTTAGCCCCAACAAAACAGCAGCAGCATTACTGGAGCCTCCTCCTAAACCTGCTGCTACAGGAATGCGCTTGATAATTTTTATATCCAATCCGCTTAAAGGCCTAAACTTATCTCTTAATAACTTAGCTGCTTTAAAACAAAAATTAGACTCATCCCGGGGGACATCTCTATTATCAGAACTAATCTTTATAAGGCTATCCTTGCGCGGTTTAAGAATTATTTTATCCGCTAAACTTATCCTCTCAAAGATTGTTTTTAAGGTATGGTAACCATCGCGGCGCTTATTAATAACTTTAAGGCAGAGATTTACTTTGGCGAAGGATTTTAAATACACCTTTACTTAGAATTTGCAAAGCATTGCGTGGCAGATTTTTCTATATCTAAATTAGTAAGATTATATTCTTTTAAGAGTTCAGAGGGCTCTCCTGACTGGCCAAACCTGTTTCTTACCCCTAAGCGCATAACCTTAGTGGGGCAATTTTCAGCGACAACCTCATCTATGCTTGAAGCAAGCCCGCCGATAATAGTATGTTCTTCGCAAGCGATGATTCCCCGGGTCTCTTTAGCTGCTTTCAATATCGTTTCAGTATCGAGCGGCCTTAAGGTATGCATATTAATCAAACGGGCCCTTATGCCCTTTTTAGCGAGATTTTTTACGGCTATCAAAGCCTCGGCAACCATAATTCCGCAGGCAATAATAGCAATATCATTCCCTTCGCTCAATACTTGCGCCTTACCGAACGCGAACTCTCCTTTATTTTCTAAAGTAGGGACCTTAGGCCTGCCTAGCCGGATGTAAAAAGGGCCTTTAGTATCGGCAGCTGTTTTTACCGCTTGGCTGGCCTGCGGGCCATCACAAGGAACAATAATATTCATATTCGGGATTACGCGCATAAGAGCCAGATCCTCTAAGGCTTGGTGGCTCGCGCCATCAGGGCCTACGCTAATACCGGCATGAGTAGCCACGATCTTGACATTAAAATTATTATAGCATATAGAATTGCGCACCTGATCCCATGCCCGTCCGGAAGCGAATATCGCAAAAGTAGATAAGAATACGGTCTTACCGGAGGCAGCCAACCCGGCGGCGCAAGCCATCATATTTTGCTCGGCTACACCGAAATTAAAAAATCTTTCCGGAAATTCCTTAGCAAATAAACTAGTGCGCGTGGAACTGGAAAGATCAGCATCCAAAACCACTATATTCTTGTTTAGTTTGCCTAATTCAACTAAAGTCTTTCCGTAAACATCCCGCTGGTATAATTGTTCCATATATCTAGTTGATAGCTCATATCTGATAACCCATAGCAAAATATTTTCCTATGGCAATGAGCTAAGAACTACTCCAATTCCTTTAACGCTATTTTTGTTTCTTCAGCCGTAGGCGCGCGTCCGTGAAAATCCGCTGTATTTTCCATAAAAGATACGCCTTTTCCTTTTATGGTGCGGGCGATTATTATTGTTGGCTTACCCTTAATTGTTTTCGCCTGATCATAAGCATCTAGGATCTCTTGCATATTATGGCCGTCGATCTCAATGGTATGCCAACCAAAAGCCTGCCATTTTAAAGCTACCGGTTCCAAACCCATTATATCCTTAGTCGCGCCGTCAATCTGGAAACCATTATAA
>JBAZGV010000128.1:0-3497 GCA_041652675.1 Candidatus Omnitrophota bacterium | reverse complement strand
TTATCGGGCTGACTATCAGCGCTAAAGGTATTCCTCAAAACAAGGATCAGCGGCTTGAATTAGCCGCGTTAATTGTAGCGCATTGTGCGGAAAATGATTTTCCCATTGAGGATTTATACCTTGATCCGATAGCCATGCCGATAAATGTGGCCCAGGCCCAGGAGAGGGATATCCTGGAATCCATCCGCGAGTTTAAGATAATATCGGATCCTTCTCCTAAAACAATTATTGGCTTAAGCAATGTTTCACAGGGTGCTTCAGCCAGATCGTTAATTAACCGCACCTTCTTAGTCATGGCGCAGGGTTTCGGGCTTGATGCGGCGATACTTGACCCCCTGGATCATGAATTAATGGATGCCACGATTACCTCGGATTTAATATTAAATAAAAATATATACTGCGATAAATATTTAGAGGCTTACAAAAAAAAGTAAAATGATAAAAAATAAGGTTTTTAGGAATATTTTTAAACTGGCCGGTTTCGGGGAGAGTTTTCAAAATGCCGGAAGAGGGATAATTTACCTATTTTTGTATCATCGAAATATGCGAATTATTTTTATGATCGGAATTGCCGCGTTCCTTTTAGGTTTTTATTTAAATTTAAAAGGCCTTGAATTAATAGCTCTTTGTATCACTATTACATTGGTGTTTATGGCTGAAATATTTAATACCGCGGTTGAGCTGATGATGAATACCATCGCCGATAAATACCATATTAAAATCAGGTTAGTTAAGGATATCGCGGCAGGGATTGTCGTGATTACTTGTTTAAATGCCGCGGTTATCGGGTATGTATTATTTATCAGGAAGCTGATCAGGTGATGGTATTTTAAATAATTAGTTGTTTAGGCTCTTATATTAGTATAGAATACATAAAAATTTTGGCGGCGTAACTCAGCCTGATAGAGTAGTCGGCTCATACCCGATTTGTCACTGGTTTAAATCCAGTCGCCGCCACCAGCTATTTACGAAGTTAGTGGCGTCAACTCTATAGGGCAGTCCTGTGAAACAGGACCAGTCGCCGCCACCAGTTAATCTCCCGCTTTAATCTTTAATAAATTTTAAAGTAGCGAGAAGTATCCCCGCCTCAATAATCACCGTTGAGAGGGCTGCCCCAAGATAGGAAAAATAGAAGATAAATAGGAATATAAGCGGTAATCCGATTATTGCCGCGGCAATATGAATTTTTGAATATATAATCGATTTGCCGCTAACCAGCAGGAATTGAATCCTGAAAGCATTTATTGCTACAAAAAATACCCCTACCAATAATACCCTCAAAACTAATACAACTTCAGAATATTTTAAGCCGCAGACAGCCCTTACTATGAAAGGCGAAGTAAGGATTGCCAAAGGTATGACTATAATAAAAATTAGCGTAGTAGAATCCTGTATTTTATTCATTAAGTTAAGCGCCCGTCTTTTATTTTTAACGAATATACTGTTTAGGCGAGGGTACATTGCCTGAGAGAATGAATCTAAAGGAAAGGTTTGGAATGCGTTGGCTATTTTTTCGCCAATGGCGTAATAACCGGTTAAAATATTATTAGTTAATAAACCTACCGCAAAAATCCGGGTTGTGGTGTAGGCATTAATGGATACTACAGATATAAACATATGCCAGCTCGTCCTTAGCTCTCTTGTTATATTTGAGTAACCCTGCAGAATAAACTCCAGATCGAATTTCTTAAAAGCAATATATAGGCCAAGGATACCTGTTATTAAATAAAATGTGGAACTCAAAATCGGAGCCAAAAGGTAATCGCCCGGTTTTTTGATAAAGATAAAGATAGCTACCGCGTAGATCATCCCCGCGACAATATTGATTGTTGAAATAAATCTCATCTTTTCCTGCCCCTGAAAGAGCCAGACCGGAAATAGGGTGTTCCCGATTACCGCCCCGAAACTTAAAATATAAATTAACCAATCTTCTCTGAACTTAGGGATAAAACGCACTATCGCGAGCAAGATAAGAAAGCTTATAAACGCGAGGATTACTTTGATTGTCATTACCGTTGAGAAGACCGCGCAAACCCTGCCTTTGTCATGCCGGCATAAAGATATCTCCCTGGTAGCGGAGAGGCTAAAGCCATAATCGGTAAGGATCGTAAAATACTGGACAAGGGATTGGGCGAAAGCAATCAGGCCGAATTTCTCAAAACCTATAATTCGGATTAAGTAGGGAAGGACTAGCACGGGTAAAATATAATTAATACTTTGAAGAGATGAAAGAGAGAGAAAATTCTCGAGTACAGTTTTCTTTTCTTTATGTGTTATATGTTTCATTATTCCAGCACTTATTTTGTATTACAGTGGGCATTTTTATTTAATTTACTATTTAAGTTGGTAAAAGTCAATGGTATTATGAACTAAATCGTGCTAAAATTAATTTATGAGTAAAATCCGAGAAAAGGCAAAGAATTCTATCAAAAAGCATAACTTAATTAATAGAAACGACAAGATAGTTATCGGCGTATCTGGCGGAGCGGACTCTGTATACCTACTTTATCTTTTAAAGAGCCTTCAAAAAGAATTGAATCTTACTTTATATATTGCTCATCTCGATCATCTACTGCGTAAGGAATCAGGAAGAGAGGCGCAGTTCGTTAAGGAATTGGGCCAGAAGCTTAAGATTCCTGTTATGTTGGGAAAAATCAACATTAAGGGACTAAGCAGGAATACTTCCCTTGAAGAAGCCGCGAGAAACGCCCGCCTCGCATTTTTACTTAAAGTTGCAATTAGAGTAAAGGCTAAAAGGATTGCCCTTGCCCATAATTTTGATGACCAAGCGGAGACAGTGCTGATGCGCATCTTAAGAGGCACAGGTTTATCCGGCTTATCCGGAATCTCACCTATAAGAAAGATGGGCAAAATCGATATTATCCGCCCGCTCTTAGGAATTCAACGTAAGGATATTGAAAATTTCTTAAAGGTAAGAAAGATTAGTTTCTGTATTGATAAATCCAATACGGATGAGATTTACTTTCGCAATAAAATACGCCATAAACTTTTACCTATATTAGAGAAAGAGTATAATAAGAATATAAGAGAGGTGCTTTTTAACCTTGCCCAAAATGCCGGCTCTGATTATGATTACCTTAGGGCTTCGGCAGCGCGATTTCTTAAAAATAATAAGAGAAAGTTAAATTTAAGCAGGCTAATTAAGCTTCATCCCGCGATAATGCGTTTAAAGTTGAGAGGCGCTATATCCTGCCTTCAGGGTGATACGCGCAGGATTACCTTTAAACATATTCAGGAATTAGAAGATCTTATTTTTAACCGGCCACAAGGCTCAATAGTTGACCTGCCCAAGGGTATTCAGGTTAAAAAGGCGCAAAAAAGCCTAGATTTTTATCATTCAAAAAAAATAGCTTTTCGCCCTTGACAAGGTGCCTTTTGTGTGTTAAATTTACTCAAGTGTTAATTATTTAGGATCCGTTTCCTGTTTTTGGAGGAAGGCAGGAAGAGCCACAACGGATGATTTCGGCGTATATTTC
>JBAZGV010000127.1:0-3521 GCA_041652675.1 Candidatus Omnitrophota bacterium | reverse complement strand
CCAAAATGACTAAGGAACAGATGTATAGGCAGTATTATCTTTTTTGGCAATCATGGCTGGATGAATTGATTAGTGCCTTATCTCAAAACGCGCCTTTAAAGAAAAAAAATGATTGCGTAGAGCAGGTAATGAAGAATCTTTTAGGGATGAGGGCGATGCTAAATGAGAGTGAGCAAAAACAATTGGATGTTTATTTAAGGCAGATGGCTGATTTAAAGAGCGCGATTAAATCCGATATCTATGGAGCATCCAATAATTCTAACCGTCAGAATGCCGAAAGAGTAAAAAGGAATATAACTCAGAGGTATACTTATAGCGATGTTAAGGATAAATTAAGATGATTTTAGAAACTGTCTTGGTGGGGGCAATGGGAGTAAATTGTTATATACTCGCCTCAAAAGAAGGCGCTAAGGCTATAATTATTGATCCCGGCGATCAGGAGCAAAAGATTCAGCGAATATTAGATAAACATAAATTAGTTCCGGGTTTTATTATCAATACTCACGGGCACTATGACCATATCGGAGCGAATGATAAATTTAATGTGTTGGTATACGCGCATAAGCTCGACGTACCTTTATTAAAAGAGCCGATGCTTAATCTCTCCGGTTTGTTTTCTTTGCCCTACCAAGTTAAGTCAGAGATTAAGCCCTTAGAAGACGGAGAAAGAGTTGTTTTGGATGATTTACAGTTAAAAGTGATCCATACTCCTGGGCATACTCAAGGAGGGATTACCCTGTTATTAGAAAAGCCAATTGATAAAATTGCTTTTACCGGAGATACGTTATTTTGCCGGGGGATCGGCAGGTCGGATTTATCCGGAGGGAATGAAGGGTTGTTAATTAAATCCATAAAAGAAAAGCTTTTTACTCTGCCATCTGAGACTAAGATCTATCCTGGCCACGGAGCGTCTTCTACAATAGGAGAAGAGAAGAATAATTTGAGATGAAAGAATTAATCGATACATTCCTTAATTATCTTTCCGTTGAGCGTGGTTTGGCCAATAATACGATTATCGCCTACCGCGAGGATTTAAATAATTATTTAGGTTTTATTGAGAGATGCCATATTGAAGCTTTATCAAAAATATCTAAAGATAATATCACAAGTTTTATGCTTAGCCAGCGGGACAGCGGGATTGCCCCTAATTCAGTAGCCAGAAGGCTTGCGGCAATCAGGATGTTCCACAGATTCTTGGCCCGCGAGAGGATCTTAAAAATCGATCCTAGCACCCTGATCGATTCGCCAAAATTATGGAAGAGGGTCCCGGATACGCTTACAGTTAATGAGGTTGAGGCCTTAATCGCTCAACCCAATGTCCATGATACGCAAGGGACAAGAGACAGGGCAATATTAGAGGCGCTTTATGCCACGGGGATGCGTGTATCCGAAGCCGTAAACCTGAAAAAAGATAATGTAAACTTGGATATCGGTTTTTTGCGCTGTATCGGCAAGGGGAATAAAGAGAGGATTATCCCCTTGGGGAAGAAAGCCATTGCCAGTATAAACAGGTATCTTCAAACTTCCCGGCTTGAGTTACTTAAAAATAAAGAATCTGAATTTTTATTTGTAAGCCGTTTTGGTAAAAAGATCTCGCGTCAATCTTTTTGGAAGATTATTAAGAAATACGCGAAGCTCGCGCGTATTAAGAAGCCGATTAAGCCGCATACCCTAAGGCATTCTTTCGCCACGCACCTATTAGAGCACGGAGCGGATCTGCGTTCTGTTCAGGAGATGCTCGGCCATTCGGATATCTCCACGACCCAGATTTATACGCATATAAATAAAGATAGGTTAAAGAGCGTGCATAAACAATTTCATCCAAGGCCGTAAAATGGAAAAACTTTTAAGTAGAATACCGGAAGAATTAAGAGGCCTGATAGAGAAGCTGCGCGAACAAGCTTTGGCGCGAGGTTTAAAAGTATATCTTGTGGGTGGGTTTGTGCGTGATCTTATGTTAGAAGTTAAGAACCTTGATTTAGATATTGTAGTAGAGGGAGATGGGATAAAATTTGCCGAGGATTTTGTTAAACCGCAAGAGGGTAAGATTACGGTGCATAAACATTTCGGCACAGCTACGGTGTTGTTGCAATCCGGGTTTAAAATTGATTTCTCAAGCGCCAGGAAAGAGGTATATCCTAAGCCCGCGCATCTGCCAGTTGTCTCGCCAGGGCCATTAAAGGACGATCTATTCCGTCGTGACTTTACTATTAATGCTATGGCGATAAACTTAGCTGACGGTGCGATTGTTGATTATTTTGGCGGCCGGGATGACTTACGCAATAAAAAAATACGCGTCCTGCACGGCTTAAGCTTTAAAGACGATCCTACGCGGATATTAAGGGGGATACGCTTTGAACAAAGATTTAATTTCACTATAGAACCTAAAACGCTCAAGCTTCTTAAAGAAGCGGTAAAACTTAGAATGTTAGAAAAGGTTCAGCCTCATCGTACGCGCGATGATTTGATCTTGCTCTTAAAAGAAAATAATCCTATAGATGGTATCATTCGGATAAAACAACTCCTGGGTTTTAAATTTATTCATTCCAAACTGCATCTCTTCGCGATGAATTTCGCCTATTTAAGGTCTTTGGAAAAAGAGGTTAAATGGTTTGGCGCGAATTATCCAGAGCGTAGAGGACTAGATGTTTGGTTAATTTATTTTATCGGTTTAGTCGATTATCTTAAATTAAGAGAGATCAGGGAGGTTTGTGATAAATTCGGGCTGCGTAAGGGCGAAGAGAAGAGGATATTAGGGCCTAAGCAAGTTACGCGTAAGTTCATCGTTGATCTAAGTAATCCTAAAATTAAGCCGGCGAAAATATTCGCCTTGTTAAATCCTTTAAGTTACGAGGCAGTTATTGCTTTAAGGGCAAAGTATAAAAATTCCGTTTTAAAGCGGCATATCGCTGATTTTCTGGAGATCTATAATGGTATGTGCATTTTTGTTTCCGGTGATGATTTACATCGCTTGGGGCTCTCTCCCGGCCCAAGTTATCAGGAAATATTCGCGCTGGTTTTAAATGCCAAACTTAACGGCGAGGTTAAGAATAAAGAGGAAGAATTATCTTTAATCAAGGAATTATTAAAAAAGAGGAGTTTGTAAGAATGTCAAGACAGGAAAAGATAGCTGAAGCAATCAGGCAGGAAGCGAGTGTTATAATACATGATAAACTCAATGATCCGCGTTTAGGGTTTGTAACTATTACCAATGTTGAGATAACTCACGATTTAAGGTTCGCTAAAATATTCTTTAGCGTATTAGGCAATGAAGTAGCTTATAAGAAGACCAAGGCGGCTTTAAATTCTTCTCTTGGGTTTGTACGCAAGCTTATAGCCCAGAGGCTGGCTTTAAGATTTGCGCCGGAGATCGCTTTTTACGATGACAGGTCTACTGAATATAGCGTGCGTATTGAAGAGGTATTAAATGAGCTAAAGGAGAATAATGAAGAGGGAAAACCTAAAAAAAGCCGCCGCAGCGATAAAAAAGTATAGCAGTTTTTTAATTACAGTTCATACTT
>JBAZGV010000126.1:0-3554 GCA_041652675.1 Candidatus Omnitrophota bacterium | reverse complement strand
GATGTTAATGGCTACAAGATTCGCTCGGAAACTGATCTGACCAACTGGTTTGCGGTTGATCTGGCTCTTAACAGCCGCAATGCCGGCGAGGCCGAGTTTATCGGAGGGGTAAGATTTACTATCCCGCTGGAATTAGGCAGGGTGCTTTCACGCAAGAGCCCGCTTAAGATTACAACGCCGAGTTCATATATCGAAGACCGGGTTTTTGAGCGCGTGGTTAGGGATATTGATGTGCAGAGTAAGAGCGTAACGAAAAAAGAAGATGTTCCCGGCATAGACATGATCTACGTAGATAACACCAATACCGGAACAGAAGACGGCACTCTCGAGCACCCCTATAATACTCTGGATGAGGCATTTGGCAGCGGGCGTTACTCAGAAGGTAAATATGTTTATGTTTTTAAGGGTGATGGCACTAATGCCGGTTATACCGGAAACTTTCCTGCCCTGCTCGATGATGTAGTCCTTTGGGGAAGCGGCTATAACGGCGGCTACAGGGGCTTGCCTACTCCGGGTTTCCCCATAATTGACGGTGATGGTACGGGTTACGTTATAACTCTCGGGAATAATAATACTGTCATGGGCCTACAGGTACAAAATTCAGGCGAGGACTATACAGGTATCAGGGGAATTAATATCGACCAAGCAAGCATCCTTTATAACAATATTACTAATAACGGTGGTGGTATATATTTTGGATTTGGCGATGGCGTCCCACGCTCTAACTTTAGCATTATCGGAAATACGATCAGTGGAAATAGCGGAGAAGGGATAGGCTTTTTTTCGAATGGCGATATAACCGCAACTGTTTCTGATAATACAGTGAGCGATAACGATAATGTAGGTATTGGCTTTTTATCAGTAGGTGGCAATTTAAATGTATCGCTCTTGAGAAATAATGTTAGTGACACTAGGTATACCGAAGGAGATTTTCCAGGAGGAATTTTTCTACTGGCAACGGGCAATGAAGGTGTCGGCGGCGATATAACCGCAACTATTTCTGATAATACAGTGAGCGGTAACGATACTATAGGCATTGCCCTGTTTTCTTTTGGTAGCAATATCAATGCAACGCTCTTGAGAAATAATATTAGCGACACTAAATCTCTTGGGGGGGATATTGAAGGAAGCATCATTCTTGTAGCCGGGGAAAATGAAGGCGTTGGCGGCGGCAATCTCAACGCAACTCTGTCTGATAACAGTATTACTGTAAATGAAGTAGCTGGCGTAGCTTTAGTTACAGCCGTTGGTTCTACTACTGCTACATTAACCGGGAATACTGTTACAGCCAATGCTGGAGGAGGGGTTATTTTTATCACTGATACCGGTGCTCCGGGCTCTGAGATCAACTTAGGTGATGGCAATAGCGGAGGAAATAATTCCCTTTATGGTAATGTTGGGTCTGATTTACAGAATGATTCAGGTATAGATGATCTTTTTGCTCAAGGTAACTGGTGGGGCCAGGCAGGTGGGCCTATCACTGGTCAAATCACCGGAGCTAATACCGTTGACTCCAGTAATCCGCTTCCCTCGCCACCTTAATCAATAAAATTAAAGATCCCCATAATAAAGGCTAACGGTTAGATAAAGGATAGAGTTGAATATTGTATTTTATAAAATAGGTTAAGCCGGAGGCTTATAGGCGAAAACGAAGTAAAAAAATGCCGAAGAAGGGAGTTGAACCCTTATGAGCTTACGCTCATCGGTTTTTGAGACCGACATGTATGCCATTCCATCACTTCGGCAAATAATACTTGATCTCGCTATTGCTCGATCAAGTATTTCGCTAAACAAAAGATTTAAGGTGCTCAATTTTTAGGTTGACCCCATTACAAATTATGATATTATTATACAGGAATATTTGTAACGGGGCAAGCGTCGTTTATTTTATATTCTAAAATAGCAAAGGTCAACAACTAATTATTGGGGCCGTAGCGCAATGGGAGCGCACAACACTGGCAGTGTTGGGGTTGAGGGTTCGATCCCCTCCGGCTCCACTTTTCTATTATTGCTTCGCCAATAGACTGTAGCTCAAGCTGGAGCGTTGTATTGTAATATATTATTCTGCAAATTCCCATATAGTCTTTCCGTAAAGTCGGCTTTCCTTTAGTGCGTATGTCAGGTTTTGAATTTAAGCATTTTGATTTAGGTATTTTAGTAATTCTTGACCAATAATTCCTTAGTTTTTGGTAATCTTGGTCCCAGCGATAACCTATAGCAAAACGTAACTTATCCTCATCAATTTTATAGCATTTCCTTAAGGTGTTAATAAAAAAAGATATTATCTTTGGGTCGGAATTTCCTAAGTAGAGATATCTTGAGCTTGGATATTTCGCGCCTTCGCAAAGATAAAGAATACCGCAGGTTAATTTGCCAATTTTAGAGTTATCAAGGAAGATACCTTTAAAATATTTTATAGAATCACTGATATTTTCCTTTCATCTTTCAATTTTGCGGTAGTTAGTTTTAACTGCTAAAGATCTTCCGATAGCAGAAGATGTAGTAATTTTTGATTTTATTCGCTTTTCTTGCTTTTTAGTCAATTGAATATCTTTAACCCATCTAGAGATGGTATTTCCTGGGATTTTCATTTTTAGACTAATTTCTCCCATCGACCAACTTTTAGATCTCAATTTACGTGCTTTTTGTTTGATCTCTTTTGAGTATGAAGTTGACATTTTTACCTCCTACTATAATAGACGTAAGTGCTCTCGTTATCTAACGCATATTTTTATAGATTTCCGATTATATTTATAGTATAATTTATTATGTATGGGATTAATATACTTATACATATATACTAATACTAATATATAATAAATCAACTAAAATGTTAGCGCAGAATATAAGAAAACTTAGGTTAAAGAAGGGGCTAACGCAGGAAAAACTTAGCCGTTTAGCCGATATCGCGAATGCCACCCTTGTAAAGATTGAATCAGGAGCAGCAAAAGAGCCGACCATAACGACTGTTACTAAAATCGCGTCCGCGTTAAATATTTCTATTGATGAGTTAGTAGGTAGAATTAAAAATAAGGGTTAAGTTAAATTTCTTATGATTCTAGGCGTGCATGTTTCCGGGGCGGGTAAGATATACGAGTCGCTTAATCGCAGCCATGACTTAGGCTGTAATACTATGCAGATTTTTGCACGTAACCCTCTGCAGTGGGAGGGAAAGCCTTTAGATGATGCAGATGTAGAGGAATTTAAGATTAGGCGCAATAAATTTAAGATCAACCCTGTTTTTATTCATATTTCTTACTTAATTAATCTGGCTTCGCCTAATCCTAAACTCTATGGAGGGTCAATTAGCGCTTATATTAATGATATACATGAAGCGGAGAGATTAAAAGCCAATTATATTGTTACGCACATGGGAAGCCATAAGGACACTTCCGAAGATGCCGGCATTAAAAGGTTAGTTATCGCCTTAAAAAAAATATTGGACAATACTCTTCAATCCAAAGTAGGGATACTTCTTGAGAATACCTCGGGAAGCGGCTCTTGGTTAGGGTATAAATTTGAACATCAGGGAAAGATTATCGCGGGATTAAAGA
>JBAZGV010000125.1:0-3563 GCA_041652675.1 Candidatus Omnitrophota bacterium | reverse complement strand
GCGATTGAGGCGGAGCTTAAGCGCGTGATTCAGGAGGCGGTGAGTAAAAAGATAGAGCTAGTAGAGATTATTCCAGGCAAGGGGAGCGGGCAGCTGAAGAAGGAAGTATTGCGTTTCTTAGAGCAACCGCAGATCAAAAAGTTATACCGCCGTATTGAAAAAGACGACAAGAATTTTGGCAGGATATTTGTGCATTTTAGATTTTAGCAAACAATAAGAGTGTTTCTGATGAGTAAATTGGGTAATTCCAGGAAGGCATTACGGAGATACTCGGATAAAGAGAAGGCGAAAGTATTGCGAGGGTTCTTTAAGGCCGGCCCGGGAGAATACGGAGAGGGAGATATCTTTCTCGGGGTAACAGTGCCTTTTATCAGAAAAGTAGTAAGGCGGTTCCAGGATTTACCGCTTTCGGATGCGATTAAGCTTTTGCGTTCCAAGCCTCACGAAGAGAGGCTTCTAGCGCTTTTGATCCTTGTAGGCCAATTCAAGAGAGGGGATCATAAAGCTAAGGAAAGAATATTCAAGGCCTATCTGGCAAACACAAAATTTATCAATAGTTGGGATCTGGTTGATTTGAGCGCTCCTCATATTGTGGGAGGATTTCTTATAGATAAAAACAGGAGAGTGCTTAATAAATTAACGAAGTCGCCTTTGCTCTGGGAAAGGCGCATAGCTATTTTGGCAACATTTGCTTTTATCAGGATGGGCGATTTCGGCAGTACCTTTAGTATTGCTAAGTTTTTACTCTCTGATGAAGAAAATTTGATTCATAAGGCATGTGGTTGGATGTTGCGCGAGGTTGGCAAGCGCGACCTACGTGCGGAAGAAAAATTTTTACGTAAGAACTATCAAGCTATGCCTCGAACAATGTTACGTTATGCGATAGAAAGATTCTCCGAAAATAAAAGGGAGGCATATCTTCAGTAAATAAAGATATGCTTAAATAATATGAACTTTAAAAGAATTATCGCTAAAGAGGGAGTTATTTTATTAGTTCTAAGCGCCGTAATTTATTTTTCTTTTACTTTCCTTTTTCGTAATATTCCGGTAGTCTACCCAAAATATAGCCTGAAATTCTCCAATGGTTCTACTTATATCATAGATATTTATCCGGATATAGATTATTCTAAAGTAAGAAATGCAAGAAGCTTCCTTAAAGAGGTGAATAATCCGGATCCTAGGCTGGTATCTAAACGTATTGGGGAGTTTTCCAAAACGGCAAAGGTTGATTCAGAGTTAAAAAGCGCTGTGTGTATTAATAAAGTTCAGCTCTGTTTTTCGGGCCTTGTTTCAAGTGTCCTCTCCCGGAATCTCCCGGTAATAATATTAGCTGTTTATATTTTCTTGCTAATTTTGCGTTTTTTAATTTGGGTTGTCAAGTTTTTGAAAGCGAAATAGGGCAGGGTATTTATGTTTTTAAGGGCGCTTGGGGTAAGATTTGCCGCAAGCGCCTTTTTTATTTGGATTTCTCTTGTTCAGGTGTATAATTAGGCAATGGTAAAAAAATACTTATTAAATTTTCTATTATTTACAAGTTTAGCCTTATCCGGATGCGCTACGGTAAGTGCCCCGGTCAGGCCTATTATTGAGCCGCATCCGCCGGTAATAGGTACTATTAGCAATCCTGTTGTTGATAGTAATATTACATTGTCACAAGCATTGAGGAAATATGCTCCGCCAAGCCTAAAAAGAAGGCAGAGGCTTGTGGATGTGCTCTATTATTCTTTTGACGGCAGGGTTCATAAGGGGCAGTTAGTCATTGATGAAAGGCTTGTAAGGGATATAAGGGAAGTATTCCGTGTCGCTTTTAAAACCAAATTTCCTATTAAATCGGTTATTCCTGTTTCGCATAGCCGGTTTTATAAAGATGGCAAGTGGAATGGGGATGGGCAATCTATGTTATTAAATAATACTTCCGCGTTTAATTATAGGAGAGCAACCGCGAGTAAAAAGCTCTCTATGCATGCTTATGGCTTTGCCATTGATATTAATCCGGTGCAGAATCCGTATATTAAAAGAAAAGTTGTCCTTCCGCCCGGAGCGGTATATGACCGGAGCAAGCCCGGGACGCTTACTCGTGACTCTTCTATTGTAAGGAGTTTTATTCGCCTCGGTTGGACTTGGGGAGGTAACTGGAAATCTCTAAAAGATTACCAGCATTTTGAAAAGCCATTATCACGGTAGCATTATGCCTAGGAATAAAAGCGAATCTCTATTAACAGCGGCGCAGGCTAAAGCATTGGACAAAAAAGCACAGGAAGAATTCGGTATATCTACGCTCGTTCTGATGGAGAATGCCGGCCGGGCAATAATGGAAGAAGCCCTGAAAACACCAAAAAGCAGCCGGGGCAATATTGCGGTATTCTGTGGAACGGGGAATAACGGTGGAGATGGATTTTGCGCTGTCAGGCATTTATTGACGCAAGGCATTAAGCCTGACCTGTATTTGGCGGGAAGAATAAAAGGCCTAAAGAACGAAGCAAGAACAAACCTGAATATATTATTGAAGCTAAAATACAGGATTGTAGAAATTAATCTCAAGAATCTTGGGCCTATAAAAAATAGAATTAATAAATACAGCTTAATTGTTGATGCTCTCTTAGGCGTGGGGATCAGCGGAGAGATTAGGCCTCTCTACCAGAGAGTTATAGATATAATTAATTCTTCAGATGTTTATGTCTTATCTGTAGATATCCCTTCGGGATTAGACGCAACAACCGGGAAAGCATTGGGCCGCTGCGTAAAGGCAGATAAGACCGTTACATTTGTTTGTAGAAAACGCGGTATGGTTTACGGAGATGGGGCGAAATATTGCGGAAAAATTCTAGTCAAGGCTATCGGAGTTCCATACCTATAGGAAACAGCTTAATATTTTAAGGCGCAAAAAGGGGGAATATAAAATGCAGGATAAATATATAAAAAAGGCTATAACTATCCTAAGCAGTTTTAAGGTTAAAGTTGCCGTTGGATTGGTCGTCTCCTTATTTCTGGTAATGTCATTAAGCAATTTTCTTATTTATCGTTTTAGCCTGGATGCTCAATTCCAGCAGCTAAGGGAGCGCCTGGCGATGATTGCCCAGACCGCGGCATTGAGTATTGATGGCGATCTTCTTTCTCAGGTGCCTCTTTCCGCTGAAGGTACAAACGCGGATTCTTATAAAACAATCGCCCGGCAGTTAAAACGGATCAAAGATGCCAATATGGGCATTACTTATATTTATACAATGGCAAAGACGGGAGAGGAAGGGGTTTTACAGTTTGTTGTTGATCCAGAGCCAGTTTCACGGGATAAGCGCAAGCAGGTTTTAATCAGCTATCCCGGGGAGCGTTATAATGCTATACGTTTTCCTGAAATGTTGAGTGCTTTTACTAAAGCAACCGCAGATAAAAAGCTAGAAGTTGACCAGTGGGGGGCTATGCTTTCGGGATACGCGCCTATTCGTAACAACCATGGAGAAGTTGTGGGTATAATTGGTTTGGATGTATCGGCAGAAGATGTTTATGCGATTCAGATGCAGGTTCATCATCGCGCTATTTTTGTTCTTATAGTCGGAGTCCTGGTT
>JBAZGV010000124.1:0-3565 GCA_041652675.1 Candidatus Omnitrophota bacterium | reverse complement strand
GCTCCTATAATTGAACAAGTTTTTATCGGCACCGGAGAGAAAAATAGTCCAGATGGGCTGAATTTCGAGAGGAAACTTTATTCCATTAGAAAACAGGCTGAAAATTTTATCCGTAGTTCCAATATCAGACAAAAATCATTCTTTTCTATTGTCAGTTTATCTAGTCGAACATTTATTTATAAAGGGCTGTTGATGCCGGATCAGGTAAAAGATTTTTTCTTAGATTTAAAATCGCCAGAGATTAAGAGCGTCCTTGCTTTGGTGCATTCGCGTTATTCAACCAATACTTTTCCTACATGGGATCGCTCGCAGCCTTTTAGATTTATCGCTCATAATGGAGAGATAAATACCCTGCGCGGGAATATTAATTGGATGCGCGGAAGGGAGGGTTTGCTCAAGAGCAAGGCGTTTGGCAAGGACTTAAAAAAGATGCTCCCAGTGATTATGCCCGGGGGAAGTGATTCGGCAGCTATTGATAACGTTTTCGAATTATTATTTCTTGCTGGAAGGTCTCTTCCAGAGGCGATGTCTATGCTTGTTCCTTGTGCCTGGGAAGAGAATAAATTCATGGACGAAAAAATACGTTCTTTTTACAAATACCATACCTGCCTTATGGAGCCTTGGGATGGCCCGGCTGCAATTGCTTTTACTGACGGCCGGTCTATCGGGGCGGTATTGGACAGAAATGGTTTAAGGCCCGCGCGTTATATTGTGACTAAACAAGATTTTGTGGTTATGGCTTCAGAGGTTGGGGTTTTAGATATCGCGCCTTCAAATATTCTTTACTCAGGCCGCCTTGAACCGGGTAAGATGTTTTTTATTGATACAGAAGCCGGTAGGATTATTGGAGACCCGGAGATCAAGGAGGGTCTTGTTTTAAATAAGCAATATGATCTCTGGCTTGAAAAGAATACCGTGGAGTTGGATAAATTGCCAGCGAAGAAATTAAAGGAAAAGCCTTATGATAATTTGAGGCCTTTAAAAGCCTTTGGCTATACGCGTGAAGATCTAAAGACGATAATTAAGCCTATGGCGCAAGAAGCCGCAGAGCCGATTGGTTCTATGGGAAACGATACTCCGCATGCACTGCTTTCTACAAAGCCGCAGCTGCTTTTTGCTTATTTTAAACAGCTCTTTGCCCAGGTTACTAATCCGGCGATTGATCCTATTCGTGAAGAATTGGTAATGAGCCTTAAGAGTTATCTCGGGCCGGAAAAGAATATTTTGGAAGAAAGCTCTAACCATTGCCATAAACTATTGGTTAATCGGCCTGTACTTACCAATGGAGAACTCGATAAATTATTAAGCATAAAGGTAAATGGTTTTAAGACGAAGGTTATTTCTTTTCTTTTTCCCGTTAAAATATCAGTAAAAAGAAATCCCAAGGCAGTGTTAGCTAAGGTATGCCGGGAATGTGCGTTGGCGATTAAAGAGGGATATACTTTTGTTGTATTATCTGATCGTGGGGTTGATATGAATCACTCTGCTTTACCTAGTCTTTTAGTGGTTAGCGCGGTTCATCAATATCTTGTGCGTAAAGGTTTGCGTACGCAGATCAGCCTTATTTTAGAGAGCGCTGAGCCAAGAGAAGTGCATCATTTCGCGTTGTTATTTGGTTATGGCGCGGACTGTGTTAATCCATATCTTGCTTTTAGCGCCGTAGAATCTTTGGTTAAAGATAAAGAAATTACGCATAATATTGATAAAGCTATTGGTAATTACATTAAGGCTATTGATAAAGGAATTTTAAAAGTCCTTTCTAAAATGGGGATATCTACTTTACAGAGTTACCGTGGCGCGCAGATATTTGAAGCAGTGGGTTTAAACCGGGAAGTGGTCGATAATTATTTTACCGGGACTGCCTCAAGAGTTAACGGAATATCTCTTGATACTATTACTCAAGAGACTCTTCTAAGGCATAAAGATGCATTCTTGAAAAGAGAAGAAGAAAAAGATTTTCTTGAAAGCGGGGGAGTTTATCAGTGGAAGCGTGATGGAGAGTTTCATCTTTGGAACCCCGAAAGCATATCTCTTCTGCAGGATGCGGTGCGAAATAATGATATCTTAAAGTATAAGGAATTTTCCAGAGTTATCAATGAACAAACTGGCCATCCTACAACACTAAGAAGCTTATTAAGGTTCTCTAGCGCGAAGAAAATTATACCTGTGCCATTAAATGAAGTTGAGCCCAAGGAAGAGATTGTTAAACGCTTTGTAACCGGTGCAATGAGTTTTGGTTCAATCAGCCGTGCTACGCATGAAACTATTGCCATTGCCATGAATAGGTTAAAAGGCAAATCCAATACCGGAGAAGGAGGAGAGGATCCTGCGCGTTTTTCTCCTCTGCCTAATGGAGATTCAACGAGGAGCGCGATTAAGCAGGTTGCTTCAGGGCGATTCGGTGTTACCGCTAATTACCTGGTTAACGCGGATGAAATACAGATTAAAATTGCTCAAGGAGCCAAACCCGGAGAAGGGGGCCAGCTTCCCGGGCATAAAGTTAGCGCTATAATTGCTCGTACACGTTATACCACTCCCGGAGTTACTTTAATTTCTCCTCCTCCTCACCACGATATTTATTCTATTGAAGATTTAGCCCAGCTTATTTTTGATTTAAAGAATATTAATCCCAAGGCGCGTATTAGTGTTAAATTAGTCTCTGAGATTGGTGTGGGAACTGTTGCCGCGGGTGTAGCTAAGGGGCATGCGGATATGATTTTAATTTCCGGAGGAGACGGAGGGACAGGGGCATCTCCTCTAAGTTCTATTAAATATGCCGGACTGCCTTGGGAATTAGGTTTATCTGAGACACATCAGACTCTGGTTCTAAATGATTTACGTAGCCGTGTCCGCCTTCAAACAGATGGACAGATGCGCACTGGCCGCGATGTTGCCATTGCTGCGATGTTAGGAGCTGAAGAGTTTGGATTTTGCACCGCGATATTAATTACTTTAGGTTGTGTAATGCTCCGCCACTGTAATCTTAATAATTGTTCAGTGGGTATTGCTACACAAGATGAGGTTCTAGAAAAGAGATTTTCCGGAAAACCGGAATTCATCATTAATTACTTTAATTTTATCGCTAACGAATTAAGGGAGATTATGGGTTCTTTGGGTATCCGTAAATTGGAAGACCTGGTAGGCAGAGTAGATTTGCTTGAGCTAAACCAAAAGATCTTGCCTTGGAAGGCTAAAGAAATTGATTTTTCCCGGATACTTTATAAGCCTATTGTCCCTAAAGATGTTATTAGCCATTTTGCGATAAAACAGGATCATGGAATAGATAAGATATTGGATATTAAGCTTATTGAGTTGGCAAGGCCGGCAATAGATAAAGGCATGCCGGTTAAGATAAATTTAGGTATTAAGAATAATAATCGTACTACCGGAGCTATGTTAAGTGGAGAGATCTGCAGGATTCATGGCGAGAGTGGATTATCCGAGGACGCTATTCACTGCAAGTTTAAAGGTGTTGCCGGTCAGAGCTTTGGAGCATTCTTGGTCTCCGGGGTAACCTTTGAATTAGAGGGCATGGCTAATGATTATGTTGGTAAAGGCATATCCG
>JBAZGV010000123.1:0-3565 GCA_041652675.1 Candidatus Omnitrophota bacterium | reverse complement strand
TATCTCCGGGGAAACGAGTCTCTATATTGAAACAGGATCAATTCGCTTTTGACGAATTTACGGTATTAACTACGGTTATCATCGGGCATAAAAAGCTCTATGAGATTATGGCAGAAAAAGAGGCATTATATTCAAAAACGCCGTTTTCCGATGAGGATGGCATGCGTGCTTCAGAGTTAGAGGGGGAGTTTTCTGAAGCAGGGGGTTGGAACGCTGAATCTGACGCGGCTAAACTTTTAAGCGGCTTGGGGATTGAAGAAGAGTTACATGCGGCACAGATGAAACAACTGGAAGCGGGGCAGAAAGTACGCGTGCTTTTGGCCCAAGCATTATTCGGCAATCCGGATATCCTGCTCTTGGATGAGCCGACTAATCATCTTGATGTGGATTCCTGTATGTGGCTTGAAGAATTCCTCTGTGATTTTGATAATACCGCTGTTGTTGTTTCGCATGACCGGCATTTCCTGGATAAAGTTTGCACTCATATCGCGGATATCGACTTCGGTAAGATTAAGCTGCATTCGGGAAATTATTCTTTTTGGTCGGAAGCCAGCCAGTTAGCGGCGCGCCAGCGTGGAGAAGCGAATAAAAAGATCGAAGATCAGCGTAAAGAATTAAAAGAATTTATCATGCGTTTTGCTAATAATGCCTCAAAGTCAAAGCAGGCCACCAGCCGAAAAAAAATACTGGAAAAACTTACCATTGAAGATATTGAACCTTCCTCGCGCAAGTATCCTTATATAAATTTTGAACAGGAACGTGAAGCAGGTAATGAACTTTTAGGCATTAATAACCTGTTTAAAACAGTTGATGGCCAAGTTATGTTTGAAAGGTTGAATATCACCATTCATAAGGGTGATAAAGCCGCTTTTGTAGGCCCGAATGACCTTGCTAAAACTATACTTTTTCAGATTCTGATGGAAGAAAAACAGGCTGATAGCGGGGCTTTTAAGTGGGGTTTTTCAACTAAACGCGCGTATTATCCCAGAGATAACTCTATGTTTTTTGGTAAGAACCTTAGCGTGGTTGACTGGCTTCGGCAATATTTGGCAAACACGGAAGAGGAATTTATTCGTGCTTCTCTGGGCCGGATGCTTTTTTCAGGTGATGAGTCTCTTAAGCCGGTGGATGTCCTCTCCGGAGGAGAAAAGGCAAGATGCATGTTGGCACGGATGATGGTTACGCAGCCAAATGTGCTTATTTTAGATGAACCGACTAACCATCTTGACCTGGAATCAATAACCTCTTTAAATAGGGGCCTGGAGAAATTTCGCGGGACAATTTTATTTTCTTCTCATGATCATCAGTTAGTCCAAACTGTCGCTAATCGTATTATTGAGATCACGCCAAAGGGGTATATTGACCGCATTGGCATGGCTTTTGATGAATATCTTTCAAATGAGCAAATAAAACAAAAACGCCACGAATTGTATGCAATTTCAGGTTAAATCGCCAAAGACGCCGGTGTTAATGTATTAAATTGAAAGAGATGTATCTTCTTTTGGCTGATTTTAATTTTTATCAGAAAGATCCCGCGGAGATCGCAAAAGCCAAAGCCAGGCCAGAATTTCTATCCAATGAACTTAAAAAGGCATACGAAATATCCTTGCTATAGTGAAGTATTGCATATATAATAATTTTTGTAAATGCTGGCAGGCCTCTTTCCGCTTCATACGAGAATAAAACCATATTTATCGTTTCCACTATACCTAAGTACAGCAGGTTTAATTACAGTATTTTGCTATTAATAATACCATGCTATCGGAAAAACTGGTTTTTGATTATTCAATACCAAAAACACTTCTTATTAAAATAAGCGGAGACTGGCAGATTTCCGCGGGCCTTCTCTCGGTAAATGAGGTTACCTCGCAACTAACTATCCATCCTGATATCGCGCAAATTAATCTTAGCATTTCAGAAGAATTAAAGTGGGACAGCGGGCTTATTTCTTTTTTGCTCAAGTTGATTAGGGAGTGCGAACTTAAGAATATTTATGTCGCCCGCGAAGGGCTACCTCAGGAAGCGCAGAAATTGCTCATGCTTGCTTTAAAAGTACATGAGAAAAATATCCCGTCTCATAAGGAACTCGAGTCATTTATTGAAAGATCCGGAGAGAGAGTTTTACAAATTAGCGAAGGTTTACGTTCAGGGCTTGATTTTTTAGGAGATATCGCTGTTTCTTTTGGCCGCCTGATTACAGGTAAGCTATATTTTCGTTGGGATGATTTTTTGCTTATTGTGAAGAGATGCGGAGTTGATACTTTGCTGCTCGTTTCTTTGATAAGTTTATTAGTAGGCATGATTCTTGCTTTTGTGGGATCAATACAGCTCAAAATGTTCGGGGCTCAAATTTTTATCTCATATATAGTTGGAATCGCCATGGTGCGCGTTTTATCGGCAGTAATGACAGGTATTATTATGTCTGGCCGTATCGGGGCGTCTTTCGCGGCGGAATTAGGGATGATGCAGGCAAACGAGGAGATTGACGCGCTTAAAACGTTGGGCATTTCTCCGGTTGAGTTTTTGGTTATACCGCGCGTCCTGGCTGTGGTAATTATGATGCCGATTTTGACCATATACGCGGATCTTATGGGCGTATTAGGCGGTTTTGTTATCAGCGTAGGGATGCTTAATCTTAATCCGGTAGAATATCTGAATCGTACCCAGCATGCTATTAAGCTTAATTATGTATGGGTGGGGCTTATTCACAGTTTTGTTTTTGGTATTATTGTTGCAGTTGCCGGATGCCTACGTGGTATTAAGTGCGAGAGAAACGCAGCCGGAGTGGGAAGCGCAACTACATCAGCGGTAGTTACCGGTATAACCGGTATTGTAATTGCAACTGCAATTATTACATTCATTTGTCAAATTTTAGGAGTATAGCATATGGATTTAGCTATGCAGCCGGTTATTGAAGTGCGAGATCTTGATTTAGAGTATAACGATTATGCTGTGATGCGTAATCTTAGCTTTAGCGTAAATAAAGGCGATATTTTTATTGTCATGGGGGTAAACGGATGCGGTAAGAGTACTTTGCTTAAGAGCCTGATTGGCCTTAAGGCGCCGGCTAAAGGCAAGGTTTTATACTATGGGAAGAGCTTTTGGGATGAAGATGAAATAGGGCAAAAGAATATTATGCGGCGTTTTGGTGTTCTTTATCAGAGTGGAGCGCTATGGAGTTCTTTGACAATAGGGGAGAATGTCGCACTCCCTTTAAAGTTGTATACAAAATTATCTAATCAGCAGATACAGGAAATAGTAGCGTTAAAACTTTCACTAGTGGGGCTGGATGGATTCGGAGAATTTTTCCCTTCGGGAATCAGCGGTGGGATGCGTAAAAGAGCCAGCCTTGCGCGGGCAATTGCGCTTGATCCGGATATTATTTTTTTTGATGAACCGTCGTCCGGGCTTGATCCGATAAACGCGCGGAAGCTCGATGATTTAATCCTTGAGCTAAGGGATGGCTTAGGAGCCACGGTGGTTGTTATTACGCATGAGCTCGCGAGTATTTTTGCTGTTGGTAATAATTCTGTGTTTCTTGACGCGGAGAGTAAAACTATGATTA
>JBAZGV010000122.1:0-3580 GCA_041652675.1 Candidatus Omnitrophota bacterium | reverse complement strand
AACCAAAATACTCTCCACACGGCCGCTAACCGGAGGCTTTATCTCCAAACGATTCTTAGGATAAACCGTCCCGGTAGCCGAAATAAAGGTCTCGATAGTACCAAAAGCCGGGCTAATCTCCTGTGCTACTTCCTCTGTTTCAGCCTTCATCCTGAATTTCATGAATAAAAATATGCCAAGAATTAAAACTAACCCTATAATCAAAAATAATTTAAGCTTTCTTTTACTCATATTCTAACGTTTCTCCTTTCGCCTGAACCCAACCTGCCTCTGCAAGCAAAGCATTAGCTTGAGCATCTAAATACGCACTCTTTTGCGTCACTAAATTATTTTCAATAATTGTCCAATTATCAAAACTGATAAAACCTACGGAAAATTCCGCTTGAGCAATCTTTGAGCGCTCTTCAGTAGCAATCAAAGTTTCATACTGCACCTCTGCATTATCAATCGCATCCTGAAGTAGGGCCCATTTCTGCTCTAATGTTAAAATAATACCGTCCTTGATACTTCTCTCGTTTTCTTTAAGTTGATTCAAATAAGCCTTAGCCTTAGATACCTGTGCTAATCTTAAACCACCTTCGAATATGGGCATCGATAAAGTCAACCCAGCATTCCAAGCATCATTCTCCGGAGGCCAACTTGAAGAAGTTTTATTTGCTCCAGCCTGCCCGGAAAGAGAAGGAGAAAAATTTGCGTAGGCTGATTTTAAACTAAACGCTGCCGAATTTTTTTGGGCAATAATTTTACTTAGAGATGGATTATTCTGGGCAATAGTTTCAAAATCAGGTTTTTCCTTAACCACATCACTCACTTGAAAGTCACCTTTTACAAAAACCGGGGTTAGCTTCTGGCGCCCCATTTCTCTAATAAGTTTCCGCCGGGCAACCTCAAGATTCCTCTGCGCCTGCGAAACCTGATATTTTGCGTTCGCTAAATCAGCCTCTGCGGTTAACAAGGCACCCCTGTGCTCCAATCCTGACTGATAACGCAGAGTAATTAATTCAAGATTACTCCTTCTAATTTCGTAAATTTCCTGCGTGATATTAAGCGCTTTCTGCTCTTTCAACAAACCAATAAAAGCACTACGCAAGTTATACCTAACTATGACTGATGTATATTTAAAATTTTCTTTTGAGGCATTTATATTTTCTTTGGCGGCTTTAACATCTTGAATAGTCTTTGTCCCATCAAAGATTAATTGCGTACCGGTTACTCCGTAAGAATAAGAGTCAGTTGTACCGCCTTTAGCGCTACCAACGGTCTTCGCTGTCGACGCACTCAAGCTACTATCAATCTGTGGGAAAAGAGTACTTGCAGTTATATCCTTACCTGCCACGGATTGCTTTGTTTCTTCGATTGCAGCGATTAAATCAGGATGATTCTTCGCCGCCTCCTTTATACACTCTCCCCAACTAAGGACTTCTTCGGCAATTACCGAATTGGAGAAAATTAAGAGAACCGCTGAAACCATAAAATAAATTCTGCAATACCTATTTATCCTAATAATTAAGCTCATTATTTACTTTATTTAGAAAACTGTTCTTTAAAAGTAGCCATACGATCAAAAAACTTTAAGAATTTTTTAAATTCGTCTTCCGGAAAAATATTAATCGCTCTTTTATTGTGCGGAGGCCCGGAAATAATGACCACACTATCACCAGATTTAATATTCATTGCTTTCCTTGCCTCTACAGGAATAACAATCTGCCCTTTTGTCCCAACCGGGACCTTACCGAAGAATTTCGGAAAATCTTTCATCTCTTCCTCCTTCTAATCCAAGATTTAATTATTAAATGTAATACAAGTATCCTTTGTAATACTTGTATTACAAAGGATACCATAGCCACATTACATTGTCAATATTTTATGGGGAGTTAATAAAAAACTGAGAGTAAAAATGGAGAGAAAAATATATGCCGCAGAACAGACTTTTTTAACGTATTAAAAAAATGAGCGAAATATATGCTACCGTAGTGGTAATTATGCCTACAACTAAACCAATCTTAAGCCAGCGGAAGAAACTTATCTTTACGTTGCGCCTTTTTTCCAAAATATCCACAGCGATAATATTAGCAGTGGAGCCGATGATGGTAATATTGCCACCGTAGCAAGCACCGAACAACATCGCCCACCAAAGAGGCTTTATATTTATGCTTAAACTTTCCAAACTCTGGACAACCGGAATATAAGTAGCCACCACAACCGTGTTATCAAGAACAGCCGAAAGTAATGAACTTGAATAAATAAGCACCGCTGATAACAGATTTGCAGGATTGCCAAACTTTCCGATTAAACCTCGCGCTATTATATCTGAAACCCCGCTATATTTAACAACCCCTGCTAATGCAAAAAGAAACAAAAAAAACAAGACTGCTGTCCACTCTACTTCCCGTTCGACATAATGACGCATCCTATCGCGTCGATACAACAAAGCTATTCCTGCGAAGACTATTGGAGTAATCATTAAAATACTGTTTCTCTCAAGATTAAAAATAATTTCTATTTTATGATGAAAAAAGATGCACATTAACATCGCGCCGAATATGCCGATACTTACCTTGGTCTTGATATCCGTGGATATCGTTATGAGAGAAATAAAAAAATTGTTCTCTCTAAGCGGTATAAGCTTTTCTGTCATTTTCCTTATAACCTTCTTATACCACAATGAAAGCATTAATACTGTTACGATGAAAACTATAACCGTGATTGGAAAAGCATTTAGCATAAAATCATCGAAGGTTAAATTCGCACGCGCGGCAATTAAGATACCGACGGGATTACCCAGTAAAGTTCCAGATGAACCAATATTTGTAGCCAAAACAGAAGCCATAATCAAAGGAACCGGATCAATATCTATAAGATCGCAAATATCTAATATTATTTTAGCCATTATTATTATAGAAGCAACTTCACCCACTAAGCCTGACAATACCCCCGATAGAAGCATTATTAATATGAAGAGCTATTCCCCTGTTATATTCTTAATTCTTATCAAGCGAGTAACTATCCAGTAGAAAAAACCCGCGTCGTTTAACATGCCTACCAGAATCATCGTGCCGATCAAAAACAAAATAACATCCAAAGACGCAAACTTTATCAGATTTTCCAGGTCAATTGAACGGGTAAGCAGCATGGCGCCTGCGCCTAAAAATACAAAGCTCAGCCGAAGCTCCCAATAAAGCAGCACCCCCATAATCGAAATACAAAAGATGGAGCTAACTATCGCCTGATGCTGCGACAATCCTACTTTCACCCCTCCCAGGGCGACAAGTAACGCTACACCTATAATAATAAGTAACTTCTTCACTATCTTTCTCCCTATCTTTAAGGACTTTAAAGAAATAATTATATAGCATTTCCTTGTCATTACAAGGATTATTAACCCAACTCTCTTAAAAAATACAAATACTTAAACATGCTATCTCAATAGGAAATTAAATAACCGGAAGTTTCTCGCGAATTTATAAGTGGATGGATTAAAATCTATTTTTCAAAAGGCCTTTTTTCAGGTTGATGACAGCTGGAATTTAAAACTTTCGCTATCCTATAAATTTCCTAACTTTAGCGATCAATTCCTCTG
>JBAZGV010000121.1:0-3601 GCA_041652675.1 Candidatus Omnitrophota bacterium | reverse complement strand
AATCTTACTTATCCCAACCAAGCCCTTGCGCAACCTCTCCTTGTATCCCTCCATAAAAGCGCGTAAATCTTCAGGAGTTGAATTCTGATGGCCTACTTCACCAATCTCGCCACCAACTGAAACAGTAATCCCTTTTGGTTCGATCCTGCGGATAAGTTGAGTGAGCTTAGCGCAAACTTCATAATTAAATTTCTGCTGCTTCTTAATGTCAGGTTTTGATAAATCCACCAGCGTGGAAGAATCAATATCAATATTATAAAAACCGCAGGAAATCGCATCAGAAATTATATCTTCTAATGCTTTTAATTCTTTATTTTGATCTTCCTGAAATTTCTTAGCATTTACCTGCGTATGATCTGCCTGGATAAATACCGGCCCTTGCCAACCCTCTCTTATTGCTGCGGCTAAAATAACTCCGGTAAATTCTACCGGAGGTTGAGCAGTATAGCCCATCTCAGACTTAGCGATTTCAAATATAAACGCGCCGCTATTATTTTTTAAGGCTGTCCTAAATATCGCCCGGGCCAGATCATAAGTCATACTTCTTAAATTTATCGCAGGGACAGTAAACCCCCGCACCAATTGCTCTACTGATTGATTTGCTTGCCCAATTGGTGCGGGGGTAAACCCACCTACCTCACCTCTACCAACGGCCATATAAAGATCATGAATACTTGACGGATAGATACCTTTTTTATAAGCGAGCCCGAATATTTTCTTAGACAATCCTTTCTTGCCCGCGATATCATCAGTAAGAACTAAATCCATTGCAAGCTTGTCAATACTAAGCGGCTTCCTTCCCATCTTACCAATACCCTCCTTATTATGTTAATATTTTAATTAAACTATGCCAATATTCTGCTTTGATCTCTTTCTTTTTAATCGCAGTTGCAAAATCCACGTTCGTTATCCTGCTACAGCACAAACCGACAACTAAATCTTTTTCACCTTTTAAAAGATTATCTACAGCTGCCTTACCTAAACGTAAAGCCAAATCACGGCTAAAGGCTGTTGGCTTCCCGCCTCGCTGTACATAACCGATTACTACAGCGCGCGTCTCTAAATCAGTAGCTTCGGTTATTTGCTTAGCGATATCCACAGCCTTCCCTGCACCCTCCGCTACAACCACAATCCAGCTGACTTTACCTCTAATATTGCCCTGGACAATATCATGATAGATCTTGTCCATATCAGGTTTTAGTTCCGGGATAATCACATCCTCACAGCCACCGGCTAAAGCTACGGAAAGAGCAATAAAACCACAGTCCCTGCCCATAACTTCAACCACGAAGATCCGTTCCATGCTCGTCGCAGTATCGCGAATATTATCAATCGCGTTGAGCGCGGTATTAATTGCGGTATCAGAACCTATAGTTATATCTATACCGCTTATATCATTATCAATAGATGCCGGGATCCCAATACAAGGCACATTATATTTTGTGCCAAATTTATGGGCAGCGGTAAATGAGCCGTTTCCTCCGATAACCACCAAGCCATCAATACCGAATTTTTTTACCGTATTGAAGGCCCGGTTTTGATTTTCTTCACTCTCGAATTCAGGGCAACGAGCGGTTTTTAGAATTGTTCCGCCCTGATTAATAATGCCGGAGACTGAATGATGGCTCAACACTTTCAATTCTTCGTTAATCAGGCCAAACCAGCCGCGAAAAACCCCCATTACTTCAAGGCCGCGGGCAATTCCACAACGCACCACAGAACGTATTGCCGGATTCATCCCCGGGGCGTCTCCACCAGTAGTTAAAACCGCGATTCTCTTCATTTTATTTATAGCCCTTCTACCTGCATCTCGCGCGGATGCTCAACAATGTAAGCATAAAATATCTCCTGCTTATCCTTAGGCTCGAGCTCGAACTCCCATTACCATATGCCTTTTTTATCTTTCCAGTCTTTCTGCACCGGCTGTAAACTCACATTGCCAAGTGTGACTTTAATTCTATCATTCTGTGAAACAGGCATAGCCTCGAAAAGCTCGATCTTGATCTTCTTGTTCTTATAATTCTCAACACTAAGCTTATATTTAAAACTGGTCTTTTTAGTAGGAGAAGGAATCCCGCCGATAATTACATCATCGACTTTCTTTCCGATCTCTTCTCTCTTTATTTTGACATTTTCATCAACACCTAAATAAAGATCAAATTCTTCCTGTGGGCCGATATTCTCTATCGCCGAAGCTCCCACAAAATCACCATCTAAAAATACATTTACTTTTCCGCCAATTAATTGCAAATCTTTACAATTTATGACCCTACTGAACAAATAAGCGTACGGCGAATACCGCGGGTAGCTTGAATACTTAAAAACAGAATCCAGGCTCTGCGAAAAGACTGGAAGCCGAAGATCATGGCCATCTGATTTGATCGAAACCGGACGGGCTATATTATAAACAACGGATATACCCTTCTCTTCGGGCTGGGCATATTGATTCACGGCAGAATCATCAAGCCTATCGGTAGTAGAAGCGCTGCCTGCGGCTACCGATACCATATCTCCGAGAGCTTGCTTCTTTTTCATCATTAAATATCCGCGATTCCTATCAAGTATCCGCGATTCATAAGGCCTTAAGAACCACGGCTCTATCTCCGGCATCTTACCGGAAATATTAATCTTGGCAGTAGAGAGCATAAAATTTACACCCTGCCAATCCTCACCTGTATTCTGTCTTACCGCTGCATAAGAGATCAATTCTGTCTTAGCTTTCTCAAAATCAACGCGGGCATCATATATCGGATACCAACTTGCGCCTTTAGCCATATAAGAAAAATCCAAAACGAGACTCCCCGACCTTAGAACCTCAATCTCAGCCACAATCGAACGCTTCACTTTACTCACCGGACCTACGATCTGGATAAGCTCCCGATTCAGAACGTCTATCCTCTTATCGATATCGCGCGTCTTTAACTCCGCATCCACAGCCTGAGAATAATTATCCTTTAACTTAGCATCCATAAATTTTAATATATTCTCGAGCTCTGAAGCGGGAGGCATCTTAGTTACCATCTCCTTGGGAATCTGTCCAGCGGAAAAAAGTCTAACAGAATCAAGAAATGCTTTTTCATCTACAAGTATTTTCTTTAAGTCTTCTGTCTTTCTTCTTTCGTCTCTTAGGGACTGAATTCCTTCCTGAAGCTTCTTAACCTTTTCCTGAGGCACATCTTTTAAAAATTCTTTCTTTACCTCTGCACCAAGTATCTTCGCTTCCGCGCTTCCTTTCCCTGATACGCGCAGAGAATTCTCATCAATTTCCGGCACTATCCCGGATAAAACTATATTTTGCGACCCCTGGCTTAACTTTAATTCAACACTACGGGTAATCAAAGCACTCCCCAGATATACATTGACTTTGGTGATTTTCGATTCGGCTTGAATATCCTGAGCAATAGAATAAGTAAAAGCAGAAAAAATTGCCGCTAATAAAAAAATCAATTTTCTCATAATGCCCTCTCCTTATGTACCCATATCCCAACTCGCTAAATATTTCTCCTGTTCCGCTGTCAATATATCTATGAGTATACCCAGCGACTTTAATTTTAGCCGCGCAATATTTTTATCGATATCTTCGGGTACGCTATAAACCTGA
>JBAZGV010000120.1:0-3643 GCA_041652675.1 Candidatus Omnitrophota bacterium | reverse complement strand
GACACTGATCCCCACGATCAGCTATTCTTCGTTGAGTCATATCTGGAAACGGGTATGGGACCGCAAGGTTCGGCTGGCGTGGGGTTTTGTGTTTTGAAGCCAGCTATAAAAAGTTGGTTTTTTATTAATTCTAAAAATATGAAACAAATTTTAAAGTGCTTGCCGTTAATCGGCATCTTAATGCTCTTTTCCGTTACCACAGTCAAGGCGGAAACCACTATCGCCAAAAAGTTTTCCGGCCGAATTTTCCTTCAAGTGGAAAGTAAGGGCGAGGCCTGGTATATTAATCCGACCGATTTAAAACGCTGTTATCTGGGACGCCCGGAAGACGCTTTTAAAATCATGCGCGAATTGGCAATCGGCATTTCCAATAAAGATTTGGATAAACTGCCGGTCGCCGGAGATGAACAAGCCACAGTTGATAATAATTTGCTTAGTCGATTACTCGGTAAAATTGTTTTACAAGTAGAAGATAAAGGTCAAGCCTATTATATCGATCCGATTTCGAAAGAAGCGATTTATCTGGGACGACCTAAAGATGCTTTTGAAATTATGCGAAACAAAGGTATGGGTATAAGTAATGAAAATCTAGAGAAAGTGGACACTAATCCAAAATATGCAGTCAGCTATAATCCGGTCGTGGTGTCGGGTGATAATAATACAGTTTCAAATAATTCAAACAATTCCACTATCATTAATAATACGACGAATATTACCAACAATAGTACGGTAGTAAATAATTCTGGGGACAATAGCTCTACGCAAGTAAATAATGGTGAATCACAAACATCGTCTTCGTCGGGAGACCAAACTGAATCTATTGTTATTTTTTCTCATGTCGGAGATTTGGAGAGTTTAAATTTAACGCAAGGAGCTTCAAGCAAAATTCTTTTTGCTTTCAAAATAAATTCAAATAAGTTAATTAAACTTAATGGTTTAAAAATTTATCACGGCGGTACAGGTTCATATGGGGATATAGTTAATTTAGGTCTATATGAATATTCCTCTGGAGTTTTATTGGGAAGCAAAGTCAATTCGATTAACAGCGACGGCATTATTTCGTTTCAGAATTTAAATAAGACCGTCAGTGGCGAATCAATATTAGTTTTAAAGGGTGATGTTTCCGGCGATGCCATAGGCAATAAAAATCATGTATTTAAAGTATTATCCGACTCTTATATTAATCTTTCCGCGATAGCCGATATATCCGGTCTGCCCATTGAAAGCGGTCAAGTCGCCATTCAATCAAATATATCGGTAAATTTTAGCAGGTCAGACAGCAGTCCAAGTGGCGATATTCTTGCGGATACAACTAGTACTACCATAGCTGAATTTAATGTTACCGCCTTCGGCGAAAATATTAAGATAAATCAGCTTGCGCTGGTAATTGCTAGAAGCGGTACAAACAATGCGAGCGGAAATGAATTTATAAAAAATGGCAAAGTATATGTAAATGGTGCTCAGGTTGGAGCTACAAAAGATATCAAAATTGGCGATTCAAATACTTTATGGGAAAATGGTACGATATTTACTTTCGGTAGCTCAATGCAAATTCCTAAAGGGCAAACTTATAAAATAAAAGTGTTGGCGGATATAACATCTGCCGGCACGGCTTTGGCAAATGGCGAAACGTTAAAAGTCGTTTTGCTTAACGGCTCTAATAACGCTCAAGGAGTATCTTCCGGAATAACAACAAATACTAATGGCTCAGAAGGAAATATAATTACCGTCAAAAAAGCAGTTATTAATATCGCCAAATATTTGGGTTTTGGCGATCAAGCTTTAACTGCCGGTTCAGCTAATGCTAAAATTGGCATGTTCATTCTCACTTCCGATTTACCGGAAGCTTTTAATTTGTCTTCAGTGGAGTTTAAGCCTTTCAATTATGCTTCTGATTTTGGCACGTTAACTTTAAAGAGTTACAAAAGCGGCGGTAGCGAAATTACTTTATGCTCAATAGCGGCTAACAGTGCAAGCAATTTTGTTTGCAGTTTAGCGCCTAACTTAAAATTAACTGGCAGCGATGTAATTAGTATATATTCAAATCAAATTTCCGCTTCTCCTCAAAGTATTGGATTGGGTTCATATCAAGGCTTAGTCGTTAGAAATATTGTTGCTCTAGGCGCCATTACTGGGTCATCAGCTAATTCTTCGGGTGAAACTGTTTTACAGAGCTTAAATATTGTGCCGTAAAGGTTAACTTATTTAGAAGAAATAAATGTCTCGGGTATATCATCCTTTGGTTTTATTACAGTATATCCATCAGCTTCTAAAATATCGATTAGCTGCTTCAGCAGTTCTTCGTCCGATAGTCCTGATAGTTTGCCAGCCCCGCAAATTCCGCAATATTCGGCAGGTTTTAATTTAATCTCTGAAGAGGGGGGAGGGATATAAGTGGTACGCACCGGACGATATCTTTCATCATTATATTGCAAATAAAATTTAATTGCTCCCAAATCTTTTGATTTTATTTTTTCAACCAGCGCCATCTCTGCAATATCGCAGAGATGGCGTCTCCCGCTTTCTAAATTTTTATTAATCGCATCGCGAAAATCTTGGTTATTTTTTTTCCAGCGGTAAATAGTGGCCCGGGCAATGCCAGTCTTTTTTGCGGCATAAGAAATAAAAGGGGCTTCTTCCAGTAGCTTAGCAAAATTTGATTTATCAAATTTAGATCGCATATTTTTTATTCAGCGGTTAGTTTGACTGGCTTCTTGCCAATTTGCTTTTCCCAGCGCTTCAAAATAACTTGGGCGTAAGTCGGGCATTTTTCCATGAGGTAACAGCGGCGGTTCATTCTGATAGCCGCAATCAAGGTTGAGCCGCTGCCGCCGAACGGTTCGATTATTAAGTCGTTCCTTTTAGTCAGGATTTTTATATAGGGGATTAATATTTCTATTGGTTTGGTTCCGAAGATTATACCCTGGCCAGAACTTTTTTCATCCGATGCTTTGTATTCAATGAAGTCAGTCGGGCAGAATTTTTTACCCTTCTCATAAGGTTCCCAGTGCGGCCTGCCGGAGGTGGCGAAAAGAGCAGTTTCATATTCAATCTGAAGAAGTTCGTCTGTTTCTGGTTCGTCGTTCAGTTCTATATTGCCAGAAGTGCCAAGCATGGCAATATCGTACTTGTTAAAAAATTTATGTTTGGCCGCAAAACCTTGTACCCGGTTGGGCAGATGCCAGATGATTGTGTTCCGGTATTTCCAGTGTTTTTCCAATTCGTTCCAGATAATCCGTAAGTTTTTAGGGTTTTCATAAACTATAATGGAAAAATCCGGTTTTTGAATTTTTGCAATATTCGCCATCCAATTCTCGGTAAATTGTGGCGACAATACTTCAGTTTCTAAATATCGACGGTCTCGTTTTAAGCCAAAGCCTTCAGTGGCTTTGCCGCTTTTCTTTTTTCCGTTGAGATAATCCAGGATGTAAGGCGGATCGGTAAAACACATGTCGGCTTGCTCGCCACCCATCAGCTTTAAAATGTCTGCTTCAATTTCAGAATCGCCGCACATAACACGGCAACCATCAATCTCGTAAATATCACCTTTTTGGACCTCAATGTTTTCTATGCCCAGCTTATCCAGCTCCTTCTCTATATCAAATACTTCCGGGGTTTCTTCAATGTCAAAAATTTTATCTAA
>JBAZGV010000119.1:0-3648 GCA_041652675.1 Candidatus Omnitrophota bacterium | reverse complement strand
ACCTTAGCTATATAAACACGGCCAACCTCTACATCATCGGTTATCGCCCTGATCATCTTAATCGCCGCTTCTGATTTTGCGGCATCGCTTGAACCAACCAGGACCGTGCCGTCATCCTCTATATCTACGCTTGCTCCGGTTGCAGCAATAATCGCTTTAATATTTTTGCCGCCCGGGCCGATTAACTCCCCGATCTTTTCAGTATTTATCTTTAATACATCTATCCGCGGGGCATAACTAGATAACTGCTCGCGAGGCTTAGATAAGGCTGCGCTCATCTTATCTAAAATAGTCATTCTGGCTACCTTAGCTTCGGACAAACACTTACCTAACAAATCTATATCTATACCATCTATCTTTAGATCTAATTGCACCGCAGTAACACCCTGCCTGGTTCCGGCAACTTTGAAATCCATATCTCCGAAATGATCTTCAAGGCCCGCAATATCTGTCAAAATTAAGGCCTTATCTCCTTCTTTAATTAATCCTAAAGCAATACCGGCAACAGCTTCTTTGATTGGCACACCCGCATCCATAAGCGATAAAGCTACCGCGCAAACTGTAGCCATGCTTGAAGAACCGTTTGACTCTAAAATCTCGGATACTACCCTTATGGTATAAGGAAATTTATCTTTAGAGGGCAATACCGCGAGGATAGCCTTTTCGGCTAATGCTCCATGGCCTATTTCTCTTCTACCCGGGCCACGCATAGGTTTAGTCTCGCCAACGCTAAAAGACGGAAAACTGTAATGTAACATAAAAGATTTATATTTCTTACCCTCTAAACTTTCAATCAACTGCTCATCTGTACCTGTGCCAAGGGTTGTCACCGCAAGGCTCTGTGTCTGCCCGCGAGTGAACAAACTCGAACCATGAGTACAGGGCAGGACCGAAACATCGCAAGTAATCGGCCTGATATCCTTAAAACCCCTGCCGTCAATACGCACATTCTCGGTAAGAATTTTATTTCTCACCTGCTCGGCCTCTACTTCATCAAGGCTGGACTTAATCTGATCGCTAGAATAACCTTCAGCAGTAAGTTTCTCTTCAAGTTCCTTAGCTAATAAATGCACCGCTTCTTCACGCTCTTCTTTTTTACCTAAGCTATAAACTTCTTTTAGCCTATCGCGCGATAATTCATTAACTTTAGCTGCTAAATCAGGGCTTATCTTCCTGAATTCAACATTTGCCTTAGCTTTGCCGTACTTTTTAGCAAACTCTTCCTGCAAATGAATTAAATCTTTTAAATGATCATAACCGAATTTAACCACCTCAAGATAATCTTCTTCGGAGATCTCTTTAGCTTTTGACTCCAGCATAACAATACCTTTATTATTCGCGGCAATAATTACTTCTAAATCCGCGGTATCTAATTCGGCATAAGTAGGATTAATTATTAATTCGTTATTAACTCTCCCCACACGGCAGGCTACTAAGGGGCCATTAAATGGAATATCGGATATGCATAAAGCCGCGGAAGCGCCATTGACTGCTAGGATATCCGGGTCATTCTCTCCGTCACTTGAAAGGACTAGAGCGACCACCTGCACGTCATTAAATAAGCCCTTGGGGAAAAGCGGCCTTATCGGACGGTCGATCAACCGGGCTCCGAGAATCTCGCTCTCCGAAGGCCGGCCTTCGCGCTTAAAAAATCCCCCCGGGATCCTTCCGGCAGCGTAAGTTTTTTCCTGATATTCTACGGTTAAAGGGAAGAAATCGCGCCCTTCTTTGATTTCGCGCGACATACAGGCAGTAACCAGCACAACTGTCCCGCCATAGGTAACCACTACGGAACCATTAGCCTGCTTAGCAACCTTGCCTGTTCCCAGGATTAAGTCGTTTCTACCAAATTTTATTTTTAAGGTATTATCATTCATATTATTTTAGGATTATAACTCCGGTTTATTTTCTCAAGTGAAGCTTACCCAAAACCTCTTCATACTTCTTAATATTCTTCTTCTTGAGATAACTAAGCAGGCTACGACGCGTACCTACAAGACAAAGTAAACCGCGGCGAGAACTAAAATCTTTTTTGTGAGCCTTAAAATGATCCCCTAACTGATTAATTCTTTCAGTTAAAATTGCAATCTGGACCTCGGCTGAACCAGTATCCCTAGCATGAACCCTAAATTCATCAATGATCTTTATCTTTTTATCTTTTACCAGAACCAACTTTGCTCACCTCCTTAACAATGTTTTAATATTATACGATAATTTGAAACTCAAGTCAACATATTCATATTCTTTTATTGCTTAACCTCTGTTTCAGAAACAAACTTCTTGATCTCTTCAATGTTTTCTAAGATCAACTTGGCCTTGCTGATCCCGAATGAAAACGGGTATTGATCATCTTCAGTCCTTTTAATCACTAAAACCGGCTTACCTTTAAATTCGCTGCGCTCAACCATTTCTTCTCCTTTATCATTAGATAAACACTTGGCTTACGAATACCCAGTATTGGTAAGTTAATGTGCGGATTAACTTCGAGGGATTTATTATACAGTTAAAATCGAATTAATACAATGATATTTATTTAGCGCTTTCGTTCCTATTGGTCCTGCGCAGGGCTTTAACCATGCGATCGTATGCTTCCTGCTGAGTCTTACCTTCAGTAAGATGCTCGCAACAGATCGCCGCGTAGCCGAAACGATTCCTAATCTTAAAAATTTCAACCTTTAGATGGCCGATCTTAGTCTCCACCCTTAAACCCTCCTAACCCCTAGCGGGCCTTAGCCGAAGGGCAAATCTGGCTATAGGCGCAATAAGTACAAGCCATATAAGCCGGAGTAGCCTGAAAATTCTGGCTGCGTATTCCACTAGAGACTACCCTAATCTTCTCCTTAATCTTTTCCAGATCTCCCTCCATAATGATAGAACTACCTATAATTCCAGACTCCAGGAAGAATAATTCAACTTTTAGCGGCAATTTACCGGTCATCTGCTCGTAAGCCAAAGCATATAGGAGTAACTGCAAGCTCTCTTTAGACTTTTTATCCGCGATATCTTGAGCCTTAACTTCAGAAGTCTTGAAATCAATAATAATATCCCCTCCAGCATCTTCATCAACTCTGTCAAACCTGCCGGCGATTTTATTTCCCTCAAAGATAAAAGAAAATTCTTTTTCAATGAATTTAGGTTTACTGTCGCGTTCTTCCTCCGCATGGAAGAACCTTACTAAAGCTTCCTTCCCCACTCTTGAGCGCTCCTCTTGATGATACTTATCCAAAAATCCCTGCGGGTCAAAGCTTGAATCAAAAACACTTAAGATATCAGCCAACTGCATCTTCTTACCAGCCATTTTAAATTGAAAATATCTCGTCACTGCCTCATGCATTGCCCGGCCATAGATAACTGTATGATGCTCCATAATCGGAACACGCAAAATATTTACGTATTTGTATTTTAAGGGGCAGGTAATATAATCATCAATCTGGTAGTAGCTTAATTTTACCGGTTTAGTCTCTTCCATCTTTGCATCTTGAGGCTTAACCGAATCTTTTTTGGGCGCGAAACGCGCGATCGCCTCAATGGCGCTAGCCCTTTTTTTCTCTTTCTCTTTGGCTTCTGTGCCTAAGGCTTCAAAAACAAAGGCGCTTACCTTGCGCAGGCGCTTGCCGCCGTAATCCTCAGCGCTGGTTAGATACAGCT
>JBAZGV010000118.1:0-3670 GCA_041652675.1 Candidatus Omnitrophota bacterium | reverse complement strand
CTTCATTTCATAATATGGGTAGAATAACCCGCGCTAAACCAGTCAAGCTTATTGCTGGTTTTATTTTTAAAGACGAAAAATATCTTAGGAATGCAGAGGCTGTTTTGGCCCGTAAATTCGGCAAAATTGATTTTAAGAGCCAGAGTATGCCTTTTAACTTTACGGATTATTATGCTCAAGAACTCGGCAGTAATTTAAAGAGGGCATTTATAAGTTTTCAGAATTTAATCTGCCCTAAAAGCCTTTCTTCAGTTAAGGCGGTAACTAACCATATAGAAAAAAATTTATCTTCAGGCGGCAATCGCTTAATAAATATTGACCCGGGTTATTTAGACGCGGCCAGGCTTATCTTGGCTTCTACTAAGGATTACGCGCATAGGGTATATTTAGATAAAGGTATTTTTGCCGAGATTACCCTGATCTTTAAGGGGCATTCGTTTAAGGCTTTGGAATGGACGTATCCTGACTACAAGAGCGAAGAATATATAGATATATTCCATAAAATAAGGGAAATATTTTTGCGCCAATGTCAACCTATCCCGCGTACTTAAATTCTTACCGAGACGGCCGTCTGGATAATATAATCACTCAATCTTATAAACTTCTTAATTCTTGTTCCCTATGCCCGCGTAAGTGCGGGGTTAACCGCTTAAAGGATGAAAAAGGTTTCTGCAAGACGGGTTTAAATCCTGTGGTTTATAGCTTTATGAGCCATCATGGAGAAGAACCGCCTATATCCGGCAAGTCAGGCTCAGGGACAATATTCTTTTCAAACTGCAATATGGCTTGCGTTTATTGCCAGAATTACGAATTTAGCCAGCTAGGGAAAGGAAGGGAAGTAAGTTGTGAGGTTTTGGCAGGGTATATGTTGGATTTACAAAAAAGGAACTGCCATAATATTAATCTTGTTACTCCTACCCATATCTTGCCCCAGATTCTTATGGCTTTAAAGATCGCAATAACAGGCGGCTTAGAAATACCTCTGGTTTATAATACCGGAGGTTACGAGTTAGTTGAAATAATAAAACTATTGGATGGTATTGTGGATATCTATCTTGCGGATATGCGTTACGCGGATAATGCCTATTCATTAAAATATTCTTCCGCCACCGATTATCCCAGATATAACCAGAAGGCGTTAAAAGAGATGCGTTTTCAAATAGGCAGAGATGAAATTGATCAAGAAGGGGTAATCAAGCGTGGTTTAATTATCCGGCACCTTGTTTTGCCGAATAATATTTCCGGGACAGATAAAGTTATGCGTTTTATTTCCGAGGAGTTATCTAAGGATTCTTTGGTTAGCCTGATGAGCCAGTATCTGCCATATCATAAAGCGGGGGAGTTTAAGGATATAAGCCGCAGGCTTACTAATAAAGAATACGAAGCAGCCAAAGAGGCCATGAAAAAATATGGTTTACATGAGGGATGGATCCAGGAATCATATGGCTTAGAGAGATTTGCCGGAGTAAATATAAAGGCAGTATTAAAAAATGAATAAAGAAAAAACAGGTAATAAATTAACAGCTTTTCTAAATACTTTATATCAAAAATTATTCAAGATTAATGATACTCCCAACAAGATTGCTTTAGGGTTAGGTTTAGGCGTTGCTTCAGGGATGTTTCCCGGAACAGGGCCTCTGGCAGCGTTGTTTCTGGCAGTTTTCTTTAAAGTTAACCGAGCAAGCGCCCTCTTGGGGAGTTTAATTACTAATACCTGGCTTAGCTTTGTAACTTTTTTCTTGGCATTAAGGTTAGGTTCTGCTATATTTGGAATCAGCTGGGATGTCCTGAAAAATGAATCCCGGGCATTGTTTACCGGTTTCCAATGGGGTTATTTATTTAAGTCTTCATTCCTTAAAATTGTCATGCCGCTTTTAGCCGGTTATATTTTGACCGCTTTATTCTTAGGGGTATTTGTTTATCTGGCATCTTTGATTATAATCAGGAAGATAAAAGGGGGTAAGAAGAATGAAACTCCAGGACTTTATTAAAAAAGGAAAAAGAGAATTTAGCGTTATGCTTTCTTTGGTCGGGATAATACCTCTCTTGGTATTTATATATATCATGTCGAGTAAGATTGCGTGGGTTAAGGTTTTTACCGGCGAAATTGGTTCAATCATGATACTTACGGTTCTGGTTTTTATCTTAGGCATATTTGTCGGCAAAAGGATGCTTTCTTCTTTTGTGACCGAGATAATTGAAAAAGATAAGAAAGCGGTAATGACCGAAACTGCTCTGGCTGTTGGGCATGAGCTTAATAACCCTCTACTTGCCATAAGAGGAAACCTGCACCTTTTAGAATCCTACATATCAGAAAGCCAAGCTCCGGATACAATCAGGAACCGCTTAAAGACAATTATAGATAATTTTGAACGTATAAGGCAGGTTACCGATAAGTTTGTCGAACTTACTAATCCTAAGTTTATTCGAGTATTCGGAAAGACAGAGATGTTAGATATTAATCATTCAGGTTGATATGCTTGCTGCAATATTCTTACTTGCCTAAAAAAAGAAGATAAAGATTTACAGGAGGTTAGATGAAGATTCATGCTTATCAGATTTTCGCAATATCAGGATCATTGCTTCTTTTGGCATCAGGCTTTTTAAAGTTGGCCCATTCAGGTAACCCGAAAGAATTATTAATAGGTTTCCTGTATTTCTTCGCGAATATCCTTATATTCTGTTTTTAATTATCATTTTGGAGCTGGATTTTAATGGCGGGTATAGAGAAAGAAAAGTCGCTTGAGGAGTTGATGATTCGCCTCGGGGTGCGCGAAGAGGATATTCTAGAAAAATTTATCCGTTCGCAGGGGCCCGGTGGGCAGAATGTAAATAAAGTCTCCACTTGTGTACAGCTGCGCCATATACCTACGGGTATCGAAGTTAAATGCCAGATGGAGCGCTCTCAATCTCAAAACCGTTATCGCGCCCGTAAGATACTGCTCAAGAAGATTGAAAGTAATATTCTGGGGAAACTTTCAGAAGAACAGCAGCGTATCGCTAAGATCCGCAGGCAGAAGAGAAGGAGATCGCGCCGGCAGAAAATAAAGATTCTAGAATCAAAGCGCCTTCACGGCGCAAAGAAGGTTTCTCGGGCTAAGATAAGGGAGATTGAAGAGTAAGAAAATACTTGAGATTATTTCAGAATGTTATATAATTAAAAAGAAGAAATACCCGGCCTTAATGGATAGGCCGGTGTGCCCTTTACGGGCAAGGAGGAAAGATGGCGTACCAAGGTGGCGGTAGTTTTGGTGGTCCTAGGGAAATGCACAAGGCGGTTTGCGCAGAGTGCAAAAAAGAATGCGAAGTTCCTTTCAAACCTAGAGAAGGCGGAAGGCCTATTTTATGCAGAGAGTGTTATGCAAAGAGTAAGGGTCAGAGCCGTTAAATAAGGGTTGTTTTTGATGAAGAGGCGTTCCTGTTTTATTGATTAAAATAGGAGCGCCTTTTTATTTTCTGGGAAAAAAGTTAACCCCTTGAAATATAAAAAGTAGGATATAATCTTATTGCAAAGAAAAAGACTAGGTATATAATGAATTTAATTAAACCTTTAAAAAGGAGAGTAAGAATGAGAATGCTTTGTTTGGTTTTGTCACTAGGTTTATTAATCTCTGGCTGTTCTACTGCTGCAGCCCATCGTAAATCCGTGCAGGATGACAAAGGTGATAGG
>JBAZGV010000117.1:0-3670 GCA_041652675.1 Candidatus Omnitrophota bacterium | reverse complement strand
TTTGGGGTTGTCCCTTTGCCGCCTTATATTAAACGGGAGCCGGAAGATTTAGACATAGTTTATTATCAGACGGTTTATGCCAAAAATGAGGGGGCGCTGGCAAGTCCAACTGCCGGCCTGCATTTTACGCCAGAGTCACTAAAAGAGATTAATTCTGCGGGAGTGAATTTAGCTTATGTAACTTTGCATGTAGGTTTGGGTACATTCCGGCCGGTAAAATGCGAAAATATTATTGAGCATAAGATGGAGCCAGAGTATTTTTTAGTTCCGGATGCGGCCATTGCTGCACTAAATAAGGCAAAAGCAGAACAGGGGCGCATTATTGCGGTGGGTACGACCAGCTTGCGGACTTTAGAAACTTATGCCTCCGGCCGCAAAGAAGGCAATACCGATTTATTCATTTATCCGGGTTATAAATTTGCATTGGTGGATTGCCTGCTAACTAATTTTCATTTGCCGATGACTACGCTTTTTATGTTAGTGTGTGCTTTCGGAGGGAAAGAGCTAATGACGAAGGCGTATCAAGAGGCAGTGGATAAGAAGTATAGATTCTACAGCTACGGCGACGCGATGCTGATAATTTAAACGCCACTGGCAAGTTTCTCCGCTCAGGTCGATTTTCCGCCTGTGGCGGCCGGCAATGATCTTTCAGATTTTCGGCGGCTGCTGAACTCCACCTCGGGCCTCTGCCCTCGGTGTCAGACATCATCAGCCGTTCCGAGATTGCCAGCCTTTCGGCTGGCCTCGGAATCCCCGAAAATCCTCAAGCTCCATTGCCTAAAATCGATATTCGCGGCTAAACTTGCCAGTGTCATTTAAGGGTGTGTTAGTGGGGAAACGTTTCGGAATAAGCCAACCCACCTGTTAAGAGCCTGTATTTATTCTATGTAAAATTGTATTTTATAAGAATAGGAGAATAGTGATGAAAAAAGTGGTTTATTTCTTGGGCGCAGGTGCGACAAAGGCTGTCTGTAGCACAGCTCCGTTGAACAGAGATCTCGTTAAGAATGCACTTATTTATTTCCAAGGTGAACCTGAAGTTAAAGAAATTAGAGAGTTTATGAAGGAAATTTTCAAAATAGAGGAAAATTATGAAGTAAATAATCAGATATGGAATTTACTCGACTATATAATACAACAAGGTCGGTCCATTTCTCATAAATACACTTTTGAAAGAGTATCTAATATGAGAAATAGCCTATTGAGTCTTGTAATTCGTTACTTTGAGCAAGTTCTTCGAGAAGTAGATACAGGAGTATCTGTAAAATTTATCTCTGCAATAGAGAAATACCAGCCAACAATTATTTCAACTAATTATGATATTATAGTTGACAATGCTCTTGCTATGCGGAAATCACTAAATTATGGGGCAAAGATTAGATATGCAGTCCGAGCGGATGATGTAGTGAAAGAAGACTTGAATAAAGTTTGCGGATTTAATCGTCCTTGGAGAGCTGTACAATATGAGAATTTAAATACCGGTTTAGTTCAATTATTAAAGATTCATGGTTCTTTAAATTGGATATATTGTCGCAAATGCGATGAAGTTGATTTAACCATGTGGCAAAAAGGATGTCAAAAAACTTTAACAGGTATCCATTGTCATAATGAATGTTGCACTAATAAATATGAACCACTTTTAATAACTCCTACTATGTTTAAAAACTATGAAAATAGATTTATAAAAGAAACCTGGAATAATGCTGAAAAAGCATTAATTGAAGCTGATGAATTAGTTTTTATTGGGTATTCATTGAAAGAAGAAGATTACCAGATAAGATGTCTTCTTATGAATGCTCTTTTGAATAAGCCAAAAAATTACGATCAAGTTATTGTTGTTGAAAAGGAGCCAGAGAATGAGAATGACTCTAAATATTTAATAAATATTCATAGGGAATATAAAAATTTATATAGAAACGTTGAATTTAGAGAAATTGGTTTCTATAATTATGTTCAAAGTATAAGTGGATAAAAAAGGGGACGTTTCACTTTTATGCTTTTGCCGAAAATCTTCTAATTGTGCCTCCAGTAAAAGCCAGAAATCTTACAAGATAAAAGGAATATAACATGGGGAAAGACATAGTTGAAACAGATAAGCCGCCTTCTAATTTTTTAAAACAAGCCGATGATGACTATTTAGCTACTCGACTTTTATTTCTTTGTGGTTCTGGCTTTCATGGTCTATCTGCTTATCATTCACAGCAATGTTTGGAGAAATATATAAAAACATATACAGTTCAAGAGGCAAAAATTTTCATTAAAACGCATGATTTAGAAGGTTTGAGAGAAATGGCTACTAATTATAATGTCTATTTTTCTAAGGACGAGATTAAAAAACAATTAGTAAAGTTTAATGTCTATGATCAAGTAACGCGATACGGAGCAGAATCAACTTATGACCCTCATCATGTTAAAAATGGATTTATTGAAATAGCCGGAAGTTGGTTTTTTAGTGGTGAACATATAAAGATTTTAGATAAACTTGTTTATGAGATAAGAGGTTTACTTAATTTCGGTAAAATTAATTGGCCAGATACTTTCAAGGCAATATTGGAAGACAGAAAAGAAGTTATGATGGTAGCCACATGGAGACTTCCTATCGCAATAAAAAAAATATTAACTGTGGGTAATGAGTATTATAAGTAATAAAATAATAACCATTGAATCAACCGAGGGGTGACACGGAGACGGGGCCCCTGACGCGCGCAACGTAAGTGAGCACGGTAGGGTGCCGCAGTGGCAGGACCCCGAGGCGTAATGAATTGATGAGGAGGATGGGATGCTTAGGCGGATGATAAAACATAAATATTTTTTTCATATTGCGGCGCTGGTGGTTATTCTGACTACAACCATTTTGTTTATTATTTTTAGCGGGACTTCGAATTAAGGGAAAGAGAATTCTGGGGACACCCTTGATTTAGCGGGTGAGTGAAGTAAGGAGGAAAGAATGAAGACACTGATAACTTATTATTCCTATAGCGGTATCACTGAGAAAGTAATTGCTATATTTAAGGAAGTTTTGGAGAAAAAATCTGAATTAAATATTCAAAGGCTAAAACCAAAAGAAGAAATAACTTCATTTCTCGCTCAGTGTATGGCAGCCAGATTTAAGAAAAGATGTGAGATCGATGATGTACTTTTCGACGCCAGCAGCTTTGATACGGTTATTATAGGTTTGCCTGTATGGGCATTTGCCCCTACACCAGCTATTAATACATATTTAGATAAAGTTACGGGGTTAAACAATAAGAAAGCGATTGTTTTGCTTACTTCAGGGAGCGGTACCGGAGTCAAAATGTGCTTTAAATATATTGGGAATATCCTTCGCGCTAAAGGCGTATCCAGCATAAGCGAAATCAATATCCCTAATGCCAGGATGAAAGATACTGATTTGATCAGATCATCTATAGAAAAAGTTCTATAAAATATGTATACACTAATTCATCAAGATAAAAATTCTAAAGCACGATTAGGCAAGGTGACTACGGCGCATGGCGAGTTTGATACACCGGCGTTTATGACGGTGGGTACGCATGCTACGGTAAAGGGGCTGATGTTTAAAGATATCAGCGAGGCAGGGGCGCAGATAATTTTGGCGAATGCTTACCATGTCTTTTTACGTCCGGGGATGGAAATTATTAAAAAAGCCGGCGGCCTGCATAAGTTTATG
>JBAZGV010000116.1:0-3681 GCA_041652675.1 Candidatus Omnitrophota bacterium | reverse complement strand
TTTTATTGACGATACCTCCGAGGATAAAGGAGCAGTAGATAAGTTAATAGTTAGGTATGGATTACAAGGGCGTAAAATTATTCTTCATCCTTGTCGTATTGCTCCAAGAAAAGGCCAGGAACATACAATATTAGCAGCAGCGGAGTTATTCAGAATAAGCCCGGATTTGAAAGACAAAGTTTCTTTTGTGATATTAGGTCCTGAGCGCGATATTGATAGTGATGAACGTTTAAGGTTGCGCACTTTGGCAAGGAGATTGGGCGTTGATGTAATTTTTGTTGAAGGCGTTCCTTACGGAGAGCTAAAGAGTTGGTATCAGGCTGCCTATTTAGTTTTGTATCCTACATTAGCAGCCGAACCTTTTGGGCTTGTTTCTGTAGAGGCCCAAGCTTCCGGAACTCCAGTAATCATTTATAATGTTGGTGGTTTATCGGAGACAATGCTTGATAAAGAAACTGGTTTCACGATAGAGCCGGGTAATTTTGTTGCATTAGGAAGAAAAATATACGAGTTAATTAAAGATGAGTGTCAGCGTAACGAGATTGGTTCTCGGGGGCGCGATTTTACCAGTAGAAGATTCTCTCCTGAAAATAGAGCAGATGATTATGGACAAAGGATAATAAACGCAGTAAATAACCCGCGCGTTAATTGTACCGCCGGCGAAATACCGGAAGATCCATACGTTGTTTTAGATGATATATATAATGAGATCATTGTGCCATTAAGCAGTGCCCAGAAGGATATTTATCAGCCGTGTGATTCTGCTGTTGTAAGAAGGTTGAAGCGCCTATGGGCAGATAGATTAAAAGAGAGCGCGCGCCGATTTTATTTAATCGATCATGATTTGAGTGAAAACCGTGCTTCGATGGCATATAACCCGCTTCTTGTGCCGTATGTTTCCATGGCCATGGGCCAATTGAATAGATTAATTATTCCAGCAATGAAAGCTAGCAAAGTATATAGCGTTGTATATGATGACAATAACCAGCATAAAGAGGTTATTTATCTTGAATACTGGCCCGCGTCTATGTCTGTTGATCCTTTTGATGATGGCTATATGGATGCAGTAAATACGTTTCCCAAGGTCGAATTTGATTCGCTTATATTCTCAAGAAGGTGGATGCCGCAGAAACTAAGTTCTCGTTCGGTGAGGGTTGGGTTACGTTGGGCAAAAGAGGGAGCAGTTGTAGAATTCCACCGTACAGAGAAATTTGTACCGCATTTCCACCTTCATTTGTATGCCCGAGAGACTGTTCCTTTGCCTGGATTAAGCAATACTTGGGAGAGTGCGGGTATGCATAACAATGTGGAGATGGGTAAATTACGTTATCTTGTGCCCCATGTTGCTATGCGTTCCATATGCCCAGAATTGCTTAAGCGTGCAGTGATGTCTATGTCAGATCTACTTGAAGCAAGGGAAGACCGTTTTATCATGGATATTATACCGGGACAGGGAATCGATGAAATGATCGTATTATTCTTTGTCTTACCTCGAAAGCAGTATGCTTTTGGGTTTAGTGGGTCGGGGATGCTGAAGGTTTCAGATACAGAAACTGAAGTTGATCCTGAGGCGTTGTTAAAAGATCTTATCTTAAATGGTGGTTATTTATCCCAGATCAGAGATTCTTTCTGGAGTTTGTGGACAGCCAGTGCCTCTAGCCCAATAGTAGTAGGTTTCTATGTTACTACACGTGCATCTTCTTACACAGCGAGCAGCCCGGTTACCCTCACTCCTAAATATCAGGGTTTTGTGCATGGTGGTTTAGCTTCAGCTTTCTCTAATTGGCGCGAAAAAACTCCCGTTTTCGCCAGGAGAGTCTCTAATAACGCCCCACCAATATATGTGGATGGTTATGCTCTCTGGCCGACAGACGTATTAGTGCCTAGAAGCACGCGTGAACGTAAGATTAGTTTAGAACAGGCGTTGGAACTTGCTTTATATCATCCGTATAATAGGACAGTTATTGTTCCTACCAAAAATCATATGGCAGTGCTGCATTATTTAGCACAGCGTGCTATTCTTGAGAGGTCACGCGGGCCTGTGGCATTACAACAGGCAACCGGCGATACCAATGATACAGTCAAAAAGCTTCAGGGAAGATTCGGCACCGGCCGTGATGACGGTATTGCCTTTTTAGACTTCTTAGATGATTACTTTTGGTGGTTAGTAATATTGGAATGTTTGGAAATCCTAAAGGAAACCGGTATCCCGCAAGAGCTCTTTACCGATCAGGCTGGTAAATCCATAGACGGCTTCCCTGTTTTTTCACTTCTTGCCAAGGCTCTAGAGATAGTCGGATATCCTCCAACCTACTTCTTTACTCACATGAGCGCTTTGGTAGGCCCAGCTGGTATTGAGCCTAAGCGCGTTATCGCTCCTGTGCTTGATTATAACATTACACCTTTATTAAAGAGCGGCCTAACATTTGCCGAGGCTAAAATGCGCGGTGCATACATAGTCGCCAGAAGATTTAATAGAGAAATTAATGAGAGGGTAGGCTTTGGCACAGAAGTACCCATTGCCGTGAATAACGAAGGTATTGGCATGGATTGGGGCGGCCACGTTGGCTTTAGCCATTCAAGTGAGGTATTTAGTTATTCTTCTTTTGAGCTTATCGAACATCTCTTAGCCGCCTTTAAGAAAGAAGGCTTAGATAGCGATTTTATTCATTCTTCGAGAAATACACTCCAGCGTTTGATTGCCAGAGAAAACGAGAACCAGGAACAGTGGCATAAAGTTTACGGTGACCTGGATAAAGAATTCTTAAGGCCGGACTTAGCGGTTCCGATCCCTCTGGCTGTAGGCATCAACAACTTCTGGGATTTCCTCACCCATAACGAGGCTAAGATCGATCCGTTAATTTTGAAGCTCATGGTCCGTTATTATTTATTTACTCCGGACAGATTATTCTACTTCTTTGCGCACATGCCTAAAGAGGTCTATTCTGAAATTGGTAATAGCAATTTAGGCAGCCTAAAGAACCTCTATATTGAACTTATGCGTATTATGACACTATTAGAGAGAGTCCCTGATTATGGTGTCACTCAAGGCCCATTGGATAGTTTAAGAAGAGGCGCAGGAGAGGTATTCTTGGTTGGAAACGGATTCCGTAAAGAAGGAGTTATTGATTACTCTGTTAACAGAACTCCAGGGCCACATTCGCCTTCATCAATTGGTCAATACCGCAGTCGCTACGCTATTTTAACTAATGACGCAGTGGGACGCTTTACAAAAGAAGACCTTGCACGCACATATGAATGCGAATTTGATGTGCCAGAAGGCTACAGCGGCGATGAAGTCAATGCTTGGTGGGAGAAAAGCGGAGCCCCTTATGTTAATTATCCGCAGGTCAATCCATATGGCCCTATTGTCAAAAAGACTTATGTTAGTTTAAGTTCCTCAAGCCCTCTTGGCGCATATGTAGCTACGCGCGCCTCAAGCAGCCCGGTAGGTACATACGTAACTACGCGTTTAACCGGGCAAGCCGTTTCAAGCCCTTCGGCTGCAATGCGGCTTCAGGGTGTCGGCGCCTTGCTTCGGGTGGTTGCTCCGTCCCCGATTTTTCATAATAATGGCGAGCTTTTATTGTATATGGGTAGAGCTGTATTATTTGCTGGAGAGCAGGGGGTAGGTAAAAGTTCGTTGGCTATAGTGGCTTTAGCACGTAGGCAGTGGCAATT
>JBAZGV010000115.1:0-3694 GCA_041652675.1 Candidatus Omnitrophota bacterium | reverse complement strand
GCTAATCTGATTGAGGAGCGCATCCTCCCGTAAGAAAGGTTGTCGGCATCCGCCACGCTTTCGAGTGCAGCGATAATAAATATATCTTTGTTTCTGGATTTCGGAAGTGATCATGCATCCGCACTCGGCGCACTGTATAAAACCCCGGAAGACATGATAATGCGGTGCGTTAATGTGCGGCTTACTGCGTAGCCTAAGCGCGGCTTGCGCTTTATTAAAAAGTTCTTTAGTAATAATCGGCGGATGCGTGCCTTCGTAGAGCTCATTCTTAAACCTGAATGCGCCGTAATAAAAAGGATTCTTGAGGATGCGCTCGATATTGCTAAGGCTCAGCCTGACATGTTTCCTTCTGCTGGCCAAGCCAGAGGCAGTCGCCAATTTTCTCAACTCTTCCATTGAGTAGCGGCCAGTCGCATACAATTCGAAGAGTTCCCTAATCTTATGCGCGGCTTCCGGCACGACTTCAATTGAGTGATCAAGGATATTATTTTTATAACCTAAAGGAGCAAAGCCCGGATATTCACCGCGCCTTAGCTTCTGGCGGAAGCCGCGCAAGACATTCTCGGAGAGATTATCAACAAAATACTTCGACTGGCCGAAGATAATTGAGAGCATAAACTTTCCTTGCGCAGTGTTCTCGAAGCTGTATGTAGGAAACCGCAAATCCACCAGCTTACCAGTGTCGGTTAAGTAAATTATCTTTCCGCCATCCATTGAGTTTCTCGCTAAGCGGTCCGGATGCCAGGCAAGTATTCCGTTTGCCTCGTCATGCTCAACGCGCTTAACCAGCGAGTTAAATATTTCGCGCCCCGGCTGCTTGGCGGTCTTAGCCTCAAACAACTCGTCCTTAATAAACAAATTTTCCTTTTTAGCGAATTCGCGAAGCTCGGTAAGCTGGGCCTCGATAGAGAGGATCTGCCTGTCTTCGTTGTCGGTGGATTTGCGGGCATACAAGAAATATCTGTTCATAGACACCTCCTTGAAAATTGGCGACTGCCGATTTAATTTTTTTGAGCCCTCGATAGCTCAAAAAACTTAAATATTACATAGCGCGGTATAAAGAAAAGATTGGCATTAAGCGAAGCTTAAGCTTTTGCGCAGAAAAAGCGAACTTTCGTCTCGCCGACGCTAAGTTGCGTTTTGACTATCAGTTACCTTATGTTTATTTCGCCCAAAAATGGCCGAAAGAAAAATGGGGTTCCTTATGGGAGTTGGCTCTAAATTTCTGTTTCGTCCCACAAGAAAGATCCCCAGGATAAAGCCCTACTGAAACATCTCTCTATCCCCGCCCCCACAAACAAATCTTTTCCCGGAAAGAACCTCTCCCGCTATGCCCCGCCTTTTGCCGTTTTTGTCTCTAAGTGGGGGGGGGTAAAGCTGGTCTCTAAGGAAACAGCTAATAATGCACCGCGCCCTGGGGGGCGCTCCCGTAGCTCCCGATTCACCGCTCAGCCTGCGTGGACGCAGGCTTCGCTTGGCGGCCGCTTAGGTCAGCGGCCTTCCAGCTAATGCAGAGCGTGTGCGGCGCAGCTGTGGCTTGCGCCGGGTGGGGGCGGCGCAAGCCACAGCGTCCGAACCCACACGTTCTTACAAGCTAAAACAAAATTTTTAGAGAGGTTCGTCCGCCATCCCGCCTTCTACACTCTAAAAGCCCCTACGGGGCGGGATGCTGCGCCTCTCCTGATAAACAGTTTAAAACAAAATCTTTGGGGCGGGGCGTGCCCGCACCACGCCCCGCCCAGTAAGATCGCTTTAAGAATCCTCGGATTTTTTGGATAAAAAGACCTTTATTCATGCTTAATGATGTTACTCCGATTCTGTAGACCTAAATATAACATAGTTATACAATATTGTCAATAAAAGGAGGGTAGCTATGGCATCGATTTTAGAACAATTTGGCGCTAGGGTGCGTAAATATCGCCTCAAGAAAAAACTTTCTCAAGAGAAACTCGCGGAATTAGCTGATCTGCACCGAACATATATTGGTCAGGTGGAGTGCGGAAAAAGAAATTTGGCACTCAAGAATATTGCTAAGCTTGCAAAAGCTCTTAATGTTTCTATGAAAGATCTATTTTAAGGAGATATTATATGCCTGGGAATGAAAAGAAAATTACTGAATTCTTAGTTTTGAATAGGGGTAAGATAGCTTTAGGGCAATTAGGGATTATTAATTCAGTTGGTGCTCCTAATCCATCTATGGAAGGATGCCTCGAAATAAATAATGTAGGAGACGTGGGAAGATGCCTATCTACTGAAGATTCCAGAAAAAAGGCTGATATTTATGTTAATAATCATGGTGTTTCTATTAAGCAAGCGGGTTCAAGTTTTCTGTATAATAGGTTGCAAAGAGCTAACATTTTGGAAGTCTTTACCCTTTTGGGTTTTAGCAACCCAGAAACTATGCTGCAACGGCTGGATAAAGAAGTATTAAATTTTCATAAAGGCAATTTAAAGAAAAGGAATAGGCCATGGCAAGACTTTTTTAATGAGGCAGATTTTAAGGCTTTAGTTAAGTTTCTTATGGTGCAAGGCAGCCCGAATGTAGGTTTTTCTTCTCACCCAGCAGAATTTATCCTGGAGGCTCCAGCAAGCAGCCCCGCAGAAGCAAATATCAATGTTTTTACCTTTGATGAGTATTTTGAGGAATATAAGAATAAAATAAAAATAGCGATTAGGCGGCAATGGGTTGGGCAAGATAGCGAATCCGAACACGGAAGGGCAGTCGGCTTAGCAGGTAAATTAGGAAATGCTCCTTGGGTTTTTAATGAAGCAGTTGGTACTCCGCGAAGTGGTTGGATAAGTGGTTTCCCTTTGAGTGAAAGAAAAACAGTGTATTTTTTAATGCTTGAAAAAGAAAGATAAATTTTCATGTTAGATTTTGGTGCCTCTTGCGTCTATTATATTGGGAGAATAAAAACAACTCACTCAATAAAGGAGGCAAGAGATGCATAAAGATTGAACTTATCTAGTTTGCGAGTTATAATATGGCATATAAGTTTAGGGTTTCTGCTGGACGTTCCGATTTAATGCGGAAGATAAGAAGCGATAAGACAACCCCCGAAATTCTACTGCAAAAGGCGCTTCGTAAAGAAAAGATTAAGTTTAAAAACAACTGTGTTGCTATAATCGGTAAGCCAGACATAGCTCTTATTGATAAGAAAATAGTAGTATTTGTTGATGGCGAGTTTTGGCATGGATATCAGTGGAAGCAGAAAAAGAAAAAGATTAAAAATAATCGCGGATATTGGATCCCAAAGATTGAAAGGAATATTGCGAGGGATAAAAGAAATAATAGGCAATTAAGAAAGGCTGGCTGGAAAATTATAAGATTTTGGCAGCAACAGATTATAAAGGACCTTCCGAAATGCATGCAAAAAATCAAGAAAAGCTTAAAGTAGTATCTCTTTTTAGTGGTTGTGGCGGATTGGACCTAGGTTTTGAAAAATCTGGGTTTGAAATTATATGGGCAAATGAATTCGACAAAACGATTTGGGATACGTTTACGTCTAATTTCCCCAATACCCCACTAGATAAGCGCAGTATTACAGATATCCCACTATCAGAAATTCCCAAGGCAGATGGAATAATCGGCGGTCCTCCATGCCAGAGTTGGAGCGAGGCTGGTGCTTGCCGGGGAATAAATGATCATCGAGGGCAGTTGTTTTTTGACTACATAAGAGTATTAAAAGATAAG
>JBAZGV010000114.1:0-3703 GCA_041652675.1 Candidatus Omnitrophota bacterium | reverse complement strand
TGGAGATTTGGTGGTGGTAGTAGGAGGCAGGACAGGTAGAGACGGTATCCACGGAGCAACTTTTTCCTCGGGAGAATTGACCCATGAATCTGAAATTCTCTCCGGAGGCGCGGTGCAGATTGGAAATCCTATTCAGGAAAAGAAGGTGTTGGATACCTTAATAAAAGCGCGCGATAAGAATCTTTATAGCGCGATAACTGACTGCGGAGCGGGAGGTTTATCCAGCGCGGTGGGGGAGATGGCCGCGGAATTAGGAGTAAGGGTTGATTTGGATGAAGCCCCTTTAAAATATAGCGGTTTATCTTATATGGAGATTTGGATATCTGAATCGCAGGAGAGGATGGTTCTTTCAGTCCCTCCCAAAGATATAGAGGCTTTATTAAATATTTTTACCGAAGAAAATGTCGAAGCTACAGTCATTGGAGAATTCATAGATAGTAAGAAACTCGAGCTTTATTATCAGGATAATTTAGTTTGCAGTTTGGATATGGATTTTTTGCATAAAGGCCCGCCCAAAATAGAAAAAAAGGCAGTTTATATTCAGCCAAAGCATAAAGACGCAAAGATAAAATGCCCAAAAGACCTTACGCCAGCATTGCTTAAATTGCTTTCGCGTTATGATATCTGCTCTAAGGAGTCAGTAATCCGCAGGTATGACCATGAGGTACAGGGTGGTTCGGTTTTAAAACCTTTGGTTGGCATAGTAAACGATGGCCCATCGGATGCTGCTATTGTTAGGCCGGTACTTGGTTCTAAAAAAGGAGTAATTGTTTCTAACGGGATAAATTTTCGCTACGGTTTTATTGATCCTTATTGGATGGCAGCTTCCTGTATCGATGAATCATTGCGCCAGATTATAAGTGTGGGGGGGTCATTAAAAGAGACAGCTATTTTAGATAATTTCTGCTGGGGTAATCCGGATAAACCGGATAGATTAGGAAGTTTAGTGCGGTGTGCTTATGGCTGTTATGATATTGCCAAGGGATTCAGCGTCCCATTTATTTCAGGAAAAGACAGCCTTTATAATGAGTATGCAGTGCATGGAAAATCTTTGAGCATCCCCGGGACCATACTTATTTCTGCTATGTCAGTTATGGATGATGTTGATAAGGCAGTCTCGATGTATTTGAAAAACAAAGGCAATTTGATTTATATTGTCGGAGACACTTACGATGAATTAGGAGGTTCGCATTATTATGGCTTGTCTAAGGCGATTGGAAATTCCGTTCCGCAAGTGAGGGTACCGGGAGCAAAGAAAATATTTGATGCTTTAAGCAATGCTACCGCTAAGAAATTAATTAGGGCTATGCATGATTGTTCTGAAGGCGGTTTGGGTGTTGCTTTAGCCGAGATGAGTTTTTCCGGAGGGTTAGGTGTAGAGGTTTTCTTGGGAGAAGTTCCTTATTTCTCTAAAAATAAACGTAATGATTATCTTTTGTTTTCGGAATCAAATTCAAGGTTCATCGTTGAGGTAGAAAAAAATAAACAGAAAAAATTTGAGCAGGCGCTGAAAGGCCTGCCCGTTGGGCTGATTGGCTGTGTAGGCGCGAAAAAATATTTTAAAGTTCATGGACTGGATGGGAAGATTTGCCTTAATGCTGATATTAATAAACTGAAAAGTGCTTGGCAAAAACCTTTAAAGTGGTAAATAGGGAGGGCTAAGATGCTAAAGAAAAAGGAATTCCTGACAGATGATTTTAATACGAAAGAAGATTTTACGCGGGAAGACCCCTGGAGGATGTTCCGGATTATGTCGGAATTCGTCGAAGGCTTTGAGGTCCTCTCTAAGTTGGATAAAGCGGTATCTATATTCGGGTCGGCACGCACTAAGCCTAATGACTTGCATTATAAACTTGGCGAAGAAGTAGCTTATTATATGGCCAAGGCAGGTTATGCTGTGATTACCGGGAGCGGCCCTGGGTTAATGGAAGCTGCTAATAAAGGGGCTAAACGCGCGGGAGGGCATTCTATCGGGTTAAATATACATATTCCCTGCGCGCAGAAACCAAACAAATATGTGGATACTCTTTTGGATTTTCGTTATTTTTTTATCAGAAAAGTTATGTTTGTAAAATACGCTAAGGCATTTGTAATATTGCCCGGAGGTTATGGCACGCTGGATGAATTCTTTGAGGCGATTAATTTAATCCAGACCGCGCGTATATCAAAATTCCCCGTGGTATTATTTAACAGCCGGTATTGGGAAAGGCTTTTGGATTGGCTCAAGAGCGTCGTGCTTAAACATGGCTATATCAGTAAAAGCGATTTGGATATATTCACTTTAGTGGATAAGCCTAAAGAAGCGGCAGAGGTAGTAAAGAAATTTTACGCGCCCCGTTGAAAACTATGGCGGGGTTAGTAATTAATCGAGGGGGTTTTCAACGGGGTGAAGCCTAAGGTTTGCATTTTAAGGACAGCCGGGACAAATTGCGATAAAGAGACCGCGTTCGCTTTTTCTTCTGCCGGGGCAAGCGTTGATTTAGTGCATATAAATAATTTTGTAAGCGCTAAGGCCAGCCTTGCAAATTACCATATACTCGCCCTGCCCGGAGGTTTTAGTTATGGCGATGATATTGCCTCGGGGAAGATTTTTGCCAATGAGCTGAAGTATAAGTTGGCCGGGGATTTAAAGAAGTTTATTCAGGATGGTAAGCTGATTATCGGGATATGCAATGGTTTTCAGATATTGGCCAAGAGTGGTTTATTGCCGGGAAACGATTCATTAACACAGGAGGCAAGCCTTATTATTAATGATTCCGGTAAATTCGAAGACAGGTGGGCGTATTTACGCGTAGCTAAGAATAAATGCGTATGGGCTAAGAACTTGCCGGAAGTTATTTATCTTCCTGTAGCCCACGGAGAAGGCAAGTTTATCCTGCAGGATAAGAAAATCTTGAAGCAGTTAAAAAATAACGGCCAAATTGTTTTTCAATATTGTAATGCCCAAGGGAAATCCAGCGGATATCCGGATAATCCAAACGGTGCGCTTAAGGATATTGCCGGTATCTGCGATAAAACAGGGAGGATATTAGGGCTTATGCCTCATCCGGAGAGGAATATTAATTTACGGCAGCATCCCGGCTGGAATAATAATCAGGCTTGCATAGGCTTGCAAATTTTTAAGAATGGTATTGACTATATTAAAAAACATTTTTGAGCGGAGGAGAATATGAGCGGTATATTTGGAGTAGTCTCAAAAAATAATTGTAATGACGACCTGTATTATGGGACAGATTACCACTCGCATCTAGGCACTCAATTCGCCGGCCTGGCTGTTTTTGGCAAAGATATCCAGCGCAAAATTCATGATATTCGTGGTTCTCAATTTAAAGCCAAATTTTATGAAGATTATCAGAAGATGCCGGGGAAGATGGGGATAGGCGTTATTAGTTCCAAAGACGAACAGCCGATTACTATGAACTCTAAATTCGGCCCTTTTGCAATTATAACTAATGGATTCATTGATAATGCGGATAAACTTGCTAAGAAAATTTACAAGCAAGGAAGGTCGTTTAGCGAAGTAGCTGACGGGAAAATAAATTTTACCGAATTAGTAGCTAAATTAATTATCAGCGGAAAGAATATTATTCAAGGTATTGAAGGAATGCAATCCCAGATTCAAGGTGCATGCTCGCTGTTGATTTTGAATAAAAACGGAATTTATGCTGCCCGGGATAAGTTTGGCTGTACGCCGCTAGTGATC
>JBAZGV010000113.1:0-3718 GCA_041652675.1 Candidatus Omnitrophota bacterium | reverse complement strand
CGCGTAAGGTAATTATTTTAGCTAAAGAAGAAGCCAGGCGTTTTAATCATGATTATATCGGCACGGAGCATATACTTTTAGGGCTTATCCGCGAAGGAGAAGGCGTAGCAAGTACGGTTTTACAGAAGTTGGGATTATCTTTGGAAAATATCCGGCTCGAGATAGAAAAATTAGTGCAACCCGGGCCGACAACGCAAATTATCGGAGATATTCCTTTTACTCCGCGTGCGAAGAAAGCTTTAGAGTTAGCCGCGGAAGAGGCGCGTTCTTTAGGGCATAATTATATCGGGACCGAGCATCTTCTTTTGGGGCTCATCCGCGAGGGCGAGGGCATAGCCTCGCAGGTATTGTTAAATTTAGGTTTAGAGTTAAATAACGTGCGCAATGAAGTGATGGAACTGTTAGGATCAGCTTTACCCGGAGGACAAGGAGCTCCTCTGGGAGGAGGCCCACAGTCTAAGAGTAAGACTCCGGCATTAGATGCTTTTGGCCGTGATCTAACTACTCTTGCCAAAGATAACAAATTAGATCCGGTAATCGGACGTTCGCAGGAGATTGAACGCGTTATTCAGATTTTAAGCCGTCGTACCAAGAATAATCCAGTTCTGCTTGGAGAAGCGGGAGTAGGAAAAACCGCGATAGTTGAAGGATTAGCGCAGGCGATTATTTCAGGAAATGTCCCTGAGACTTTACGCGGCAAGAGAATGATTTCACTGGATTTAGCGTTAATGGTTGCCGGGACAAAATACCGGGGGCAGTTCGAGGAGAGGATCAAAGCGGTAATGGAGGAGATCAAGCGTTCACAGGACGTGATTATTTTTATTGATGAGCTGCATACTTTAGTAGGCGCAGGAGCAGCTGAAGGAGCGATTGATGCTTCCAATATTTTAAAGCCCGCTCTTTCCCGCGGAGAGATGCAGTGTATTGGCGCGACCACTATGGATGAATACCGTAAGTATATTGAAAAAGACGCGGCTTTGGAGCGCAGGTTCCAGACGATTATAGTCGAGCCTCCTTCAACGGAACAGACTATTGAAATATTAAAAGGTTTACGTGATAAATACGAGGCGCATCATCGGGTGACTTTTAAGGACGAAGCTTTAGAAGCAGCGACGAAATTAGCGGAACGTTATATTTCAGGTAGGTTTTTACCGGATAAAGCCATTGATTTGATTGATGAGGCAGGTTCTCGGGCGCGGCTTAATGTTTTGATTGTGCCTGCGGATATTAAAAAATTGGAAGAAAAGGTCGAGGGCATAAGAAAAGAGAAGGAATCTTTTATCAAGAGCCAGGATTTTGAAAAAGCAGCCTCGTTACGTGACCAAGAGAGGCAGGCGCGGCAGGAATTGGAACAGCTTAATCGCGAATGGTCGCAAGCTAAGGATAAGATGAGGCCTGAAGTAGGCGAGGAAGATATTGCTAAGATTGTAGCCCAATGGACGGGCATACCAATATTTAGATTAGAAGAAAAAGAGAGCGAGAAATTATTAAAGATAGAAGAAGAATTGCATAAGCGGGTTGTAGGGCAGAATGAGGCGATTGAGGCAATCGCGCATGCGGTCAGGCGTTCACGCGCAGGGATCAAAGACCCTAAGCGCCCCATAGGGTCTTTTGTATTCTTGGGCCCTACTGGTGTGGGGAAAACTTTACTTGCCCGCGCTCTGGCAGAGTTTATGTTCGGTGATGAAGACGCGCTTATGCAGTTAGATATGTCGGAGTATATGGAAAAATTTAATGTATCACGCCTTATCGGCGCACCTCCGGGATACGTAGGGTATGAAGAGGGCGGCCAACTTACTGAAAGGATAAGAAGAAGGCCATACGCCGTAATATTACTGGATGAGATTGAAAAGGCCCATCCGGATGTTTTTAATCTTTTGTTGCAGGTTTTTGAAGAGGGGCGCCTTACTGATAGTTTTGGCAGAAAGGTTGATTTTCGTAACACCGTGATTATCATGACTTCTAATGTTGGGGCGAATTTGATTCGTAAGACAGGTTCGCTTGGTTTTAAAACACAGAAAGAAGAAGTAAGCTACCAAGATATGAAGGATAAGTTACTCGAAGAGGTAAAACATACTTTTAAGCCGGAGTTCTTAAACCGTATAGACGATATTATTGTCTTCAGGCAATTGGTTAAAGAAGATCTCTATCGGATAATTGATATTGAAGTGGGGATAGTTGCCGCAAGGCTGAAGGAACAAAATATAACTTTGGAAGTTAGTAAAGAAGCAAAAGAGCTCCTCATTGATAAGGGCTTTGACCCTGTTTTTGGAGCCCGGCCATTGAAAAGGACCATCCAAAGGTTTCTCGAGGATTCTTTAGCTTCGGAAATAATTTCTAAGAAATTTAAAGATGGGGCAATAGTTAAAGTAACGCGTAAAAACGAAGAATTGGTATTTGAGTAAATAAAATATGTTTGATAACTTTTTTATGATAATCGGGCGGCATATAATCTCCTTTTTGTATTTTCTAGGAGGTTTAAGTAATTTGGCGTTTAAGACTATTGCTCTTTCTTTCATTCCGCCTTACAAAAAAGATCGTATACTTGAGCAAGCTAAAAAGGCAGGGTTGGATAGTTTGCCTCTGGTATCGCTCATCGCTTTATTTATCGGTTTTATTTTCGCGCTTCAAACAGCTTATTTTATGCAGCGTATAGGTTCAGAGCTCTATATCGCGAGCTTAGTCGCTCTTTCCATTGTGCGTGAACTGGGCCCTGTTATTACCGCGCTGGTCGTGGCAGGCAGGGTCGGCGCCTCTATTACTGCGGAGCTTGGTTCAATGCAGGTTACCGAGCAGATTGATGCTTTAGAGACATTCGCCACAAATCCGGTAAAATATCTTGTTGTTCCGCGTTTCATAGCTTTAAGCATGATGCTTCCTATATTAACGTTATTCGCCGACGCTATTGGTATTTTAGGCAGCTACCTAATTTGCGTATTCAGATTAGGCATATCTTCAAGCATCTATTTGCGGGTTACTTCAGAGGCGCTTTTCTATAAGGATCTATTTAATGGGTTATTTAAGACTATATTCTTCGGGATGATCATCGCGCTAATAAGTTGTTATGAAGGATTTAACGTTAAGGGCGGAGCAGAGGGGGTAGGGCAGGCGACTACGCGTTCAGTAGTTTTTTCTTTCATTATGATTATTATTGCTGATTGTATCTTTACGGCTTTGTTTTATTTTATATTTCCATAAGTGAGGACATAAGTTATGGAGCACTATTATAAGATTATAAGCGACATAACTTATTTGTCCGAACTTACCCTGCACTTATTTTTGTACAAAAATAAGTGCAGGGTTAATTCGCGCATTAACTTACTCTCCGCCTACGGCGGATCGTAAGTTAAGCGCTCATTAATATGATTGAAATTTCAAGAGTAGAGAAAAGCCTTAGTGGCAATATAGTCTTAAGAGGGGTTGACCTTAAGATAGACAAAGGTTCTACCTGTGTTATTATCGGCCGTTCCGGGTGCGGTAAATCCGTGCTGCTTAAGCATATAGTAGGTATTCTAAAACCGGATAAGGGGAAGATTATTATAGATGGTAAAGATATAGCTCGTTTAAAAGAGAGTGATTTAAATACTTTGCGTATGAAAATAGGGTTGGTTTTTCAGGGCGGGGCTTTGTTTGATTCTATGACTGTAGGCGAGAACGTAGGGTTTGGCCTTATTGAACAAGGCCATACCGCGAACAAAGAAATATTAGAGAGAGTAGA
>JBAZGV010000112.1:0-3766 GCA_041652675.1 Candidatus Omnitrophota bacterium | reverse complement strand
AGAAGAATAAAAGCCTATGTATTTAATAAGGATACGCCGATGCGCGCTACTGCGCAAGCAACTGGGATATCTTAAATATCGGAAGAAACAAAGAGATAACTATACCCCCTACTACGATACCCAAGAAAGCAATCACTAATGGCTCAATCATACTGGTTAACGCTGAAGTAGCGCTATCCACCTGTTCATCATAGAAATCTGCGATTTTCGTAAGCATCTTCTCCAGTTGCCCGGTCTGTTCACCAACGCTAATCATACGGCAAACCATAGGAGGAAAAACCCCGCTTTTAAGTAAGGGCTGCGCGATTGGCTCTCCATCTCTTACAGCTTTAGAACAACTCAAAACCGCTTCTTCCACAACTTTATTTCCTGATGTTTTGCTAACAATATCTAAAGCGCTTAATACTGAAACGCCACTTTTAACTAAAGTAGAAAATGTTCGCGAAAATTTAGCTACAGATAGCTTCCTAAAAAGCTCCCCCAAAACAGGGACCTTTAATTTAGCTTTATCGAAATTGTAGTGGCCTTTTTCTGTACTAATATATTTTTTAAAAAGAAAGATCGCTCCTGCTAATAATATTGCCAGAAACAGAAAATACTGCCTGAAGAGGTCGCTTATAAATATTAAAACCCGGGTTGGGAGCGGCAACTGGCCTCCTAAAGTATCAAATATACCTTTGAATGTTGGGACTACTTTAAGCAATAATACTGCGGTAATAATAAAAGCCATGCTTACAACAACCGCCGGGTAGACTAAGCTGGAGCCTATCTTCCTGCTAAGTGCAGCTGATTTTTCTAAATAAGTGGCTAGCCTGTCAAGAATATCGTCTAACATACCCGAGCTCTCTCCTGCGCGGGCCATATTAATAAAAAGCTCGGAGAATACCTTAGGATGTTTAGCTAAGGCATCGCAAAAACTCATCCCTGCCTCGATATCTTTACGCACCACTACAACTACTCCCCTTAAGTCCGGATTCTCTACCTGTTCGCTCAATATATTCAAAGCATGCACTAAAGGAATGCCTGAATCAATCATTGTAGCAAGCTGGCGGGTAAATATTACCAAATCATCTAGTTTAATCTTCTTCCCTTTACTATTTAGATTAGATTTAGCTATTTTTTCTTTAGCCTCTTCTACTAAAATAACAATTAATTCTTTTTTATGCAAGGCTTCGGCTGCTTCTGATTCTGAATTAGCATCCAAAGAACCGTTCAGAGTATAACCATCCTTATCTTTAACAGTATAATTATATTTTGTCATAGTTCATCTAAGACCTTTAAGAAAGCTTTAACTACTTTCGGATCAAACTGCGTGCCACTTTTTTTCTTGATCTCATCCACAGCTTCTTCTTTTGTAAAAGGAACCTCTCTGTAAGACCGAGCGGAAATCATAGCCTCATAAGCATCAGCAAGATTAATAATTCGAGCTCCCAAAAGTATATCCTCGCCCTTTCTTCCTTCGGGATATCCCTTGCCATCATAATGCTCATGATGCTGCCGGACTAAGTCTATCACATCATTTAAAAAAGTCAACGGCTCGAGTATCTGCGCGCCGATTATGGGATGCTTACGAATCTGTATCCACTCTTCATCGGTCAATGGGCCCGGTTTCATCAAAATGCTATCCTCAATACCAATCTTGCCTAAATCATGTAATTCGCATGCCTGACGGATAACCTCGACATCTTTAGCGGGGAGCCCCATTTTTATTGCAATAATCACAGCGTATTTAGCCACATTTTCAGAATGGCTATGAGTATAATGATCCCTTGCATCTATAGCCTGCGCCAAAACTTTAATCGTACGCATGTAAGTAGAACGCAAATCTTCATAAAGGCGGGTTAGATTACGGGTGGACTCCTCTATTCTCTGAGCTAACATTATATTTTGCTTCTCTAAGGCTATATTGCCTTCTTTTAACCCTTGAGTAAACCTACGGTTAGTTAACAATAAATTATGCAGCCTTATCCCTTTTTTAAGTGAAAAAAATAACTTATCCAGATTGACCGGCTCAGTAATAAAATCATAAATACCCAGGCTAAAGAGCTGATCTATTGACTCTTGCCTACCTTCATCCAGGAGTGCAAGAATTACGCAATCCTGATCAATATTCTTAAGCTCTCTGATCAATTCTAAAGATTTTATATCCGAAGCACGCGGCTTAAGAATAACAATATCAAAATCATTTTGGCGGAAAACATCCAGGCCTTCTTTTTGGGATTCTGCAAGCGATATAAGATACCCGCTCTCACCCGTAAGCTTCTCTTTGAGGTAACGGGATATTTCACTATCATCACAAATCAAAAGAATCCTGTTATCATTCATTATACTTTATTCCTCGCCTGTAATCCTTATCGCTTCGTCTAATGTAGTTAATTCCTGCTGCACTTTTAAAAAGGCATCATCTCTTAAGCTCTTCATCCCCTTCTCTTGAGCATACTTCTTGATATAATCTATGGATTTCTTCTCGATAATCATATCGCGTAATTCATCGTTAATTATAACGGCTTCAAGAATAGCTATCCTGCCATAGAAACCAGTATTATTGCAATATTTACAGCCTGCTGCTGTATAGAAATTTGCCTTACCGGAAAACCCTATCTTTTTAAGAAAATCCTCCGGAATCTCTATTGGTTTGCGGCACTTTAAGCATATCTTACGCGCTAAACGTTGAGCACAAAGCATAACTACGCTTGATGCCACTAAAAAAGGCTCTACTCCCATGTCAATTAAGCGTGTTATACTCGATATCGCATCATTAGTATGAAGAGTAGATAACACAATCTGCCCGGTAAGGGCAGCCTTAATTGCGATATCAGCGGTTTCAGAATCGCGTATCTCTCCAATCATAATAACATCAGGGCTCTGCCTAAGAAGAGAACGTAAGCCTGAAGAAAAATCCAGCCCAATTTCGGGCCTAACCTGAACTTGAGTAATACCTTCAACCAGATACTCTACGGGATCTTCAATAGTAATAATATTCTTCTCGGGGGTATTTAACTGATTTAATACAGAATAAAGCGTAGTTGACTTTCCTGAACCTGTGGGCCCGGTCACTAAAATCATCCCGAATGGTTTAGCCACTGCTTCATTAAAAACACGTTCAGGCTGTTCGGAAAAACCTAGTTTATCCAAACCAATAGAAAGATTTGCCTTATCCAATGCGCGCAAGACAAACTTCTGCCCGAATGTCGTAGGAAGGACGGAAACACGGAAATCGACTTCTTTACCTTCAGACTTCACTTTGAAACGCCCATCTTGAGGGATACGGTTCTCTGTAATATCAAGATTAGAGATAATTTTAAGACGGGCAAGAATCGCGTTCTGCTTGGCTTTAGGAATTTTAAATACATCATGTAAGGATCCATCAATACGGTAACGTATACGCAAACAACCATGCTCGGGTTCAATATGTATATCCGAAGCGCGTTTCTTCAGGGCTTGATTTAACATCAGGTCAACAAGCTTAACAATAGGCGCCTTCTCACTTTCTTCTAATACGCTAGAGAGCTCGATATCTTCCTGTTTAACTAATTCAACTTCGGATTTATCCTGGGAGTCCTGCTGCGTGAAAGCATCTTCTAAAATATGCTCCATATCACTAGAGCCTGAATTATATTGGGCGTCTATTGAACGGGATATATCATCATCCGAACTTAGAACCGTATCAATATTACAACCGGTGAGAGTCCTTAGATCATCGAGCGCGAAGATATTTAAAGGATCGGACATAGCCACGGTAATGGTATTGCCGAAACGCGAGATA
>JBAZGV010000111.1:0-3830 GCA_041652675.1 Candidatus Omnitrophota bacterium | reverse complement strand
GGAGTTTTGGAGGAGGTTATAGGCAAGTTTATGAATTAAGCAAGAATAAATTTAAACTTGAGAATGAACCCTATATTACTGCTACGTTAACTTTAACAGGCGCAGGTTTTGTTCTTGATAGCCGTAATCGACTTGAATATAGGCATTTTGATTATAAGGCTGATTCTGGAAGGTATCGTAATAAATTTACCTTAAAATATCCATTAAGGATTGCTAGATTTGAAGTTCAGCCATTTTTATCTGATGAGGTATTTTTCGGTTTTGGCGGGACAAACCAATTTAATCAGAATAGGCTATCTTCAGGTTTGGGCATGAATATTACTAAGAATATAAAAGCAGAGATTTACTATGTGTTAGTGACTACTAAAAGTTCCATTGGGTGGTCTGATGCTAATGTTTTAGGTACTAAGCTAAAAATAGCATTTTAAAATTTTACTTAGATTTTACATTGGTTTCACATGGATATAATATAGGTAAGATAGAATATAAAAAATGGAGGATATATGTATAGAAGATGGTTTTTTGTTTTAGCGTTTTTTATTTCTGTAACTTCAGCTTATGCCGCAAAGGATAATATGATTCAAATTAAAGGTTCGGATACTATGGTAAATTTAGCGCAGTCCTGGGCTGAAAAATATATGGAAAAGAATCCTCAAGAGTTCATTGCCGTAACCGGAGGAGGATCCGGAACAGGGCTATCGAGCCTGATAAGCGGCACATGTGATATAGCAATCAGTTCGAGGGATATTAAGGAGAAAGAAATATCATTAGCTAAGCAGAAAGGAATAACTCCTTATGAGATAAAAGTTGCTCTTGATGGTTTAGCTGTTGTGGTAAATCCTGTAAATCCCGTTGACAAGCTTACTATGCAACAGCTTGCAGATATATTTGATGGAAAGGTGGTTAACTGGAAAGAGGTTGGGGGTAAAGATGCAAAGATAGTATTGCTTTCGCGCGAGGTGAATTCCGGCACGCATGTTTATTTTAAAGAGCACATTTTAAGAAAGGGTGATCCGAATGGCAAAGAAGAGTTTGCGCCTGGCGCTTTAATGCTCTCGTCTTCTCAAGCTATTGCCGATGAAGTTGCAGGTAATCCCGCGGCTATAGGATATTATGGTATGGGGTATATTTCTGCAAAGCAGAAGGCTATCTCCGTGGCTAAAGACGTAAAATCCGAATATGTTACTCCTACAATTAATAATGTTGTAAAAGGTAAATATCCTATTTCCAGGCCGCTGATTTTTTATTCTCAATGCGAACCGCAAGGATTAGTTAAAAAGTTTATTGATTTCGCGCTTTCTAAAGAAGGGCAGGAGATTGTTTTGGCGACGGATTTTGTACCGATAAAATAAATGAGGCCGCGGCTTATGGAGCGATTAGCGAACATAAGCCGTTTGGCCGAATTTATCCAGCACTTATTTTTAAAAAAAACAAGTGCTGGAATCCTTTAAGTAAGAATTTAAGGAGCTTAATGCAGAAGTTTAAAGAATTATTTATTGAAAAGCTTATATTAATTTGTGGGGTCGCCTCGATATTTTTTGTCGGGTTGATTTTTATTTTTCTTTTGAAAGAAGGGCTTGCGGTATTTAAGACTACTGGCCCTTTTGATTTTCTATTGGGAAGAAAGTGGTATCCTATCTCAGAACCTGCTCAGCTAGGTATTTTACCGTTAATCATGGGGTCATTAGTGGTTACCCTTGGCGCGGCAATTATCTCAGTACCTATCGGAGTGGGCTGTGCTATATATATAGCTGAGATTGCTCCTCTTAAGCTTAAAGAAGTTTTAAAGGCGGGAATTGAATTATTGGCGGCAATCCCTAGCGTTGTTTTGGGCTTTATCGGCATGGTAACTCTTGTGCCTTTAATAAAATCAATTTTTAAATTGCCTACCGGGCTGACTGCTTTATCCGGATCAATAATGCTGGCCTTTATGGCAATGCCGACAATAGTCTCTATAGCTGAGGATGCGCTTTATTCAGTACCTAAGAATTATAAGGAAGGGGCGCTCGCATTAGGCGCGACTAAATGGCAGATGATCTGGAGGGTTATGCTTCCCGCAGCTTCCAGTGGTATACTCGCCGCAATAATGTTAGGTATTGGCAGAGTAATCGGCGAGACTATGGCGGTAATGATGATCACCGGTAATGCAGCGGTGATGCCCGGCAGTATATTAGTTCCTGTGCGCACTTTAACTGCAACTATTGCCGCGGAGATGGGAGAGGCTGTTGTAGGGAGTGAACATTATTTTGCTTTATTCGCCATTGGTATAGTTTTATTTGTGATCAGTTTCGCAATTAATGTAACCGCTGATTTATTCTTACATAAAAGAGAATGAAAAATCCTTATGGAACACAAAAAATAGCATTTTTCTTTTTATTGCTAGCAACTCTTTTGATTGTAGTCCCAGTAGGGTTGATTGTTGTAATAATTATCCAGAAGGGCCTTCCGGCAATCAGTTGGCAATTCTTAACAGATATACCTCGGCAGGGGATGCGTGCGGGCGGCATATTTCCAGCGATCATCGGAACATTATATCTTGTGTCAGGGGCAGTAGCTTTTGCTTTGCCGATAGGCCTTTTAGCGGCGATATATTTAAGCGAATATTCTAAAGATACTATTATTAACCGTATAATCAGGCTTGCTATTGTTAACCTTTCCGGAGTACCTTCGGTAGTATATGGCCTTTTCGGCTTGGCGCTTTTTGTAGTATTTTTTAAATTTGGAGCATCCATTCTATCCGGCGCGCTTACTTTAGGGATTATGATCCTGCCTGTTATTATTACTACCTCGCGGGAAGCTTTAGAGAGCGTACCGCAGTCATTCAGGGAGGTAAGTTTGTCTTTAGGCGCAAGCAAATGGCAGACGATCAGGCATATTGTTTTACCTAATGCAATCCCTGGGATATTGACCGGGACCATACTTGGGTTAGGCAGGGCAGCAGGAGAGACTGCTCCAATTTTGTTTACGGTCGCGGCATTTTATCTTCCACAGTTGCCTAAATCTGTCTTTGATCAGGTTATGGCGTTACCATATCATCTCTATGTCATATCAACTCAAGTGCCAAATGTTGATGAAAAGATAAGATATGGAACAGCTTTTGTTCTTTTAGCGATCGTTTTGATTATGAATTTAGTAGCTATAGTTATTCGTTATAAATTTAGGAAGAGAAAAAAATGGTAATTTTTAGTATCAAGAATCTTAATGTTTGGTTCGGCCTCATACAGCCATTAAAGGATATTAGTTTTGAGCTAATACCGCATGAGATATTAAGTATTATCGGCCCTTCTAATAGCGGAAAGACTACGGTCTTACGAATGCTCAATCGCTTAAATGAATTACATCCTAATTTTAAGATGAAGGGTGAAGTGTTATTTGAGGGTAAAGATATAGGTAAAATCAATCTTGAGATTCTCCGGCGTAAGGTGGGGATGGTTTTTGCTTTGCCTCTCGCGCTTCCTTTATCCATATTTGATAATGTTGCTTATGGCGTAAAGATGCACGGTTTAAAGAATAAAAAGAAGGTCTCCGAAAAAGTAGAGGAGGCTTTAAAGCAAGGTTACCTTTGGGATGAGGTTAAGGATAGGTTAAATGAATCAGCGTTTAAATTATCCGGCGGCCAGCAGCAGCGGCTTTGTATTGCTAGGACTTTAGCCGTAGAGCCGAACGTGATACTCTTTGATGAACCGTGTTCCGGGTTAGATCCTATTTCTACTGCGAAAGTGGAAGATGCCATGGTTAAGTTAAAAGAAAAATATACGATGGTTCTCGTAACTAATAATGTTAAACAAGCAGCAAGAGTCGGTGATAGGACAGCATTTTTCTTAGGCGGC
>JBAZGV010000110.1:0-3833 GCA_041652675.1 Candidatus Omnitrophota bacterium | reverse complement strand
AGGTAGAGGTAAATCTTATTACGGTAAGCGAAGTCTTGGGACATGGCAGGCAAAAAGGAGTAACAGAAGTTTATCGCGGGCATAAGGAAACAGGAAATTTATTAAGAAAAATCCGCCTGGAGATCGCTGTAAATGATAATTATCTTGAACCAACTATTAAAGCGATTATTAAAGGCGCTAAAACCGGCGAGACAGGTGATGGAAAGATCTTTATCTTGGATCTAAAAGAATGTGTGCGTATCCGTACTGAAGAGCGCGGCTCACTTGCTATTGGTTAGGGCCATCTCTAAAGAGGTTACCAGCTCAGGTTATTTATTACTTGTAAATAGAAGAACAGAGGCGTTCTTTTGCTATCAAGAATGCCTCTTTTATTTATTTTAAGCTTATGGTAAGATAAGAATCAGGTTGGCTGCCACGCCAGAGGCGGGGCACATTAAAGGAGGAAGAGATGAGTATAAGGCAGAAAGCACTATTTAAGATTAAGAGTGTTGAACTTAATAAAATAAATTCCCCTAAGAAAGTTTCCGCATATTTTGGAGATAATACTTTTAGCACGGATACGATGCGCAAGCATATATCCAAAGCTACCTTTGAGGCATTCAAAGCTTGGATGTCCGAAGGTAAAACTATCACTTTAGCCCAGGCGAATGAAATTGCCGACGCTATGAAAAACTGGGCAATAGCAAAAGGCGCGACATATTATACTCATTGGTTTCAGCCGATGACCGGATTGACTGCGGAAAAACACGATAGTTTTATTTCTATTTCCGGACCGGGAAAGGTAATTGAAAAGTTCTCCGGAAATAAATTAATTCAAGGCGAACCTGACGCCTCAAGTTTTCCTTCAGGAGGAATTCGTGCCACATTTGAAGCGCGTGGTTATACTGCTTGGGATCCTTCGAGCCCAGCTTTTATCATTGAAAGCGCCTTGGGCAAGACACTATGTATACCTACTATATTTATTTCTTATCATGGAGAGGCCTTAGATAAAAAACTTCCCTTAATACGTTCTGATGAGGCACTAAATAAAGCAGCTACAGGTTTGCTGAAACTTTTTGGGCATAAAGATGTAAAAAAAGTTTTCTCAACCTGCGGCCCAGAGCAGGAATATTTCTTAATTGATAAGAATTACTATAATTTAAGGCAGGATCTGGTAATGACTGGCCGGACTCTTATCGGTGCCTCTTCGCCTAAGGGCCAACAATTAGAGGATCAGTATTTCGGGACGATTAAAGAGCGCGTAGTGAATTTTATGTTTGAAGTTGCCGAGGAGGCCTATAAATTAGGTATTCCTGTGATGACCAGGCATAATGAGGTTGCGCCGCATCAATATGAGTTTGCCCCAATATTTGAAGAATCAAATATTGCCGCGGATCATAATCAGCTTTTGATGGAATTGATGAAGAAAGTGGCATTAAGGCATGATATGGTTTGCCTCTTGCATGAAAAGCCTTTTGCTGGTATCAATGGAAGCGGTAAGCATGTTAACTGGGCCTTGGCTGATAATAAAGGAAATAATTTACTTGATCCGGGCGAGACCCCTGAAGGTAACTTGCAGTTTTTAGCAGTATTATCTGCTGTTTTGCGCGCGGTATATCTTCATTCTGATCTTTTGCGTGCATCTGTGGCCATGGCAGGAAATGAACATCGTTTGGGAGCAAATGAGGCTCCTCCGGCGATTATTAGTGTATTCTTAGGCGCGCAGCTGACTAAAGTTCTAGATATGCTGGAAAAAGGAGTAAAGGCTAAAGTTTCTAAACGCGATATTATTGATTTAGGTATTGCGCGGTTACCCAAGTTTAATAAAGATACTACTGATAGGAATCGTACTTCGCCCTTTGCCTTTACCGGGACCAAGTTTGAATTCCGCGCTGTAGGATCATCGCAGAATATCTCTACTCCTATTGCAATAATTAATACTATTATTGCTGAGAGCCTTGATTTTGTTTCTAATGAAATTAAGAAAATTACCTCAAACGGCAAAGACTTTAACTCCGCCGTGCTTAAGGTAGTTAGCTCAGTTATTAAAGAAACAAAGAAGATAAGATTTGAAGGGAATAATTATGCTCCGGAATGGGTAAAGGAAGCTAAAAAGAGGGGGCTGCCTAATGTTGCGGCAACCTATGAAGCTCTTGAGGCACTTACCAAGGAAAAAAATATACAACTTTTTGGAAAATACAAGGTTTTCTCCAAAGAAGAATTAGCCGCTCGTTATCACATTTGGATCCACATGTATAATTTAACTCTGGAAATAGAGGCGCATACGCTAATTGAGATGGTTAATGCTTCAGTTGTTCCCGCGGGATATAAATATGAGAAACTTCTTGCGCGGACGCTTGATGAAATAGTCAGGCTCAAGAAGAGCGCTGGATTAAAGATAGATCCGATAGCCCTGAAAGATAAAAAAGAGCACTTAAGCGAGATAGTAAACAAAATTTATTATGTTAGGCATAATACAGCAGAGATGGCCAAGCTTCTTGAGAGGGCTGCTAAAGTCAGCAATGAAAAGCGCGCTGAAATTTACTTTAAAGATTTAAAGCCTTTGATGGAGCATATCAGGAAGCATGTGGATCAGCTTGAATGCGTTGTCTCTGATGATGCTTGGGATCTGCCTAAGTATCGCGAGATGTTATTTATTAAGTAAATTAGTGTCATTGCGAACCCCGAAAGGGGTGAAGCAATCCCGTTTTTAAGATTGCTTCGTCGCATAGGAGAAAAATAGTGATGCTCCTCGCAATGACGGTAGGAAAAAGGTTACCAAAGAGGAGGTTTTTTTACTTGTATAAGTAGAGAATAATAGGCACGCTGTAGTGCGTTAAATTATAGAAGAACATAGACGTTCATGATGGCTTGAACTTACGGCCTGAATGAACGTCTTTTTTTGGCATAGGGTGATTAAATTTTAGGCAAATGGATATAAAAGAAAAAGTCTTAGAATTAGAAAAAGAATTATTTATTGAAAAAGATGGCGCCTTGTACCGCCATGTCCTTCAAACAGTAGAGAAGCCTTTAATTGAAAATATTTTAGAGCGTACAGACGGTAACCAGCTCAAAGCTGCAAGAATTTTGGGTTTAAACCGTAATACGCTGCGTACGAAAATAAGAAGATTAGGTATTAATATCGAAAAATGGAAAAACACTTAACTAAATACAATAATTTTCCTAAACCCCAAGGATTATATGATTCGTTCTTTGAGCATGATTCCTGCGGGGTTGGATTTGTTTGTAATATCAAAGGAAAGAGAAGTAATGATATTATAGGCCAAGGGCTTGAGGTTTTAAAAAGGCTTGCCCATCGTGGCGCAACCGGTGCAGATACTAAAACCGGAGATGGAGCGGGCATTTTGATACAATTGCCGCATGAATTATTTTCTTCTGAGTGCGAAAAAGAAGGAATAAAGATTAACAAAGAAGGAGAATATGGGACAGGTTTGGTATTCTTGCCTCAAGATAAAAATGACCGGGAATTTTGTAAGGCCGCTTTTAAAAATATTATTTCACAGGAAAATCAGCTTCTTTTGGGTTGGCGAAGGGTTCCTTTAGACGACTCCACAATAGGCGTTACTGCCAGAGATACCGCTCCTATAATTGAGCAGGTTTTTATCGGCACCGGAGAGAAAAATAGTTCAGACGGTCTGAATTTTGAGAGGAAGCTTTATTCTATCAGAAAACAGGCTGAAAATTTTATCCGCAGTTCCAATATTAAACAAAAATCATTCTTTTATATTGTTAGTTTATCCAGCCGGACATTTATTTATAAAGGATTGTTGATGCCGGATCAGGTAAGCAGTTTCTTTCTGGATTTAAAATCACCGAAGATTAAGAGTGCTCTC
>JBAZGV010000109.1:0-3848 GCA_041652675.1 Candidatus Omnitrophota bacterium | reverse complement strand
TAGTCTCCGAAGGCCAGATTCAGGAATATTATATCGAGCGCCCCCAGGATAGGACTATCGTAGGGAATATTTATAAAGGAAGAATTGACGCGGTCCTGCCGTCACTTGGCGCCGCGTTTGTGGATATAGGTTTAATTAAAAAGGGTTTTCTTTATTTATCCGAGATAGAATTCGCTTTTGAGTCCGTAGATACTCCTAAGGCTCAACCCCCTAAGGAGATTAAAAAGGGCCAGGAGGTTTTGGTCCAGGTAGTTAAAGAGTCTTTTGGAACCAAGGGGCCGCGTTTGTCCACGCATATTGGTTTAGCCGGGCGATATCTTGTAATCATGCCTCAGGATAAACAGGTAGGTATATCGCGTAGGATTGAAGATGATGTTGAGAGAAAACGCCTGCGTCAAATATTTAATGATTTGAAGCTTCCTAAAGACGTCGGTTTCATCGTGCGCACTGCCGCCTGTGATAAATCCAAGCAAGAATTGATGCGCGATGCCCAATTCTTATATAAATTATGGAAAAGGCTCGAGAAAACCATTGAACAGAAAAAAGCGCCCAGCCTGATTTATGAAGAATATGACCTTACCCTAAGGGCAATCCGCGATTCCTTTACCGAGGACGTGTCTAAGCTTTTGGTTGATTCTAAGCCCGAATTTTACCGCATCCAGAATTTCATGCGTACTTTTTTAAGTTATCTTGCTAAAAAGGTGGAGTTTTACCGTGGAGATGAGCTATTCGCGGTGAAAGATATAGAAAAACAAATCAGCCGTATATATGAAAGCAGGGTTTATCTAAAGTCAAAAGCATATTTAGTAATTGAACCTACCGAAGGCTTAGTGGTCATTGATGTAAATAGCGGCGGATTTAAGAAAAAATTCGGCCAGGAGGAGACTGCTTTTAAGGTAAACTGTGAAGCGGCGCAGGAAGCAGCAAGGCAGTTAATTCTGCGGGATTTGGGCGGGATAATTGTGATTGATTTCATTGATATGGAGAAAGAAAACCACCGTCGGGAAGTCCTAAGCACTCTAAAAAAAGCATTAAGTAATGACCGGGCAAAATACGATATCTTAGGTATTTCTAAATTTGGCGTGGTGGAGATGACCCGTGAACGAATTCATAAAACAGTGCAGATGCTTTCATATCAACTCTGTCCTTATTGCGGGGTGAGGGGTAAGGTTAAGTCTCCTATGACTATAGCAATTTACGCTTTAAAAGAACTTAAACGGTTCTTAAAAGGTAAAACTTTAAAGGAAATCAGCCTAACCGTTTCGCCTTCAATCATTGATGAGATTTTAAAGAACAAAGAAGATTTGAAGACAATTGAATATAAATTCAAGGTTAAAATAAATCTTATCTCTAATCCCACCCTGCATATTGAAGAGATAAAAATAGCCTAGAAGCCTCAATTTAAGCGATTTTTTTCTTGACCCCTTAAGGCCCGCATAGTATAATATATCCTCTTAATTTCTAACCAGTTATGTTATTTTATAACCAGAAAAGGAGCGTTAAAAATGTATGCCATAATTGAAATTGGATCAAAGCAGTATAATGTGAAAAAGGGAGATATTCTTGAAGTAGATAAACAGGATGCGGAGGAAGGCAAGGTTATGGCAATTGACAAGGTGCTCTTACTCTCTAAAGATAAGAAAGTTGAAGTCGGGCAGCCTTATTTAAAGGATGTCAAAGTAAATGCTGAAGTTGTCGCTCAAATAAAAGGTGCGAAAACCATCTCTTATAAGTATCGTCGTCGTAAATCATCGCATTGGACGAAAGGGCATCGTGTTAAACTGACCCAGATTAAGATAAAAGAAATTATATAGGGAAGTTAAATTGGGAATCGCTTTTGTAGACCAGGCAAAGATTTATGTCAAGGCGGGAGATGGCGGAAGGGGTTGCGCCAGCCTTTATCGCGATAAATATATGCGTTTTGCCAAGCCGGATGGCGGAGACGGCGGCAGGGGCGCGGATATAGTGCTTCTTGCTGACAGGAATATTTTTACGCTCATGGATTTTCATTATAATCGTCATTTTCGCGCGGTCCATGGCGGGCATGCTTCAAGCAATAAGAAGAGGGGCAGGGATGGCGAGCCTGTGGTTATTAGAATTCCAGTAGGTACAATCGTTACTGATTTAAAGAGTGGTTGTGTGTTACGTGACTTAAAGGAAGAAGGCGAGCAGGTTATCGTTGCTGTCGGCGGTAAGGGTGGTTTGGGTAATATTCGTAGCCCTAATGCAGAAGCCATGCCTGGAGAGCTAGGTGAGGAAAAAGAGCTTGCCCTTGACCTTAAGCTTATTGCCGAAGTTGGGTTGGTAGGATTCCCTAACGCTGGAAAATCGACTTTGATATCTAATGTTTCTAATGCGCGGCCTAATATAGCCACTTATCCTTTTACGACGAAATTTCCTATTCTTGGAGTAGTTAAGCGTGATGAAGAAAATTTTGTTATCGCTGATATTCCCGGGCTTATTGAAGGTTCTTCAGAAGGTAAAGGTTTAGGGGATAAATTTTTAAGGCACGTTGAGCGGACTAAGATCCTGATTCATGTGGTGGATATTTCCGGCTTTGAGGGAAGGGACCCTATTGAAGATTACAGGGCTATTAATCAGGAATTAAAGAATTACAATAAAGCTGTTGCCAAGAAAATTCAGATTATTGCCTTAAATAAAATTGATTTAGAAGGAGCAAAAAAGAATATAGCGCGTTTTAAGAAATTGATTAAAAAAGTAGTTTACCCTATCTCAGCTTTAAAAAAAGAAGGGTTAGAGGAGCTAATGGATGCAGTCGCAAAAAAAATATAAAAGAATAGTAATCAAGATCGGCTCAAGTTTATTTTGTGGTAAGAATAAAATTGATCCATTGCGTTCTTTCGAAGCCATTTCACAAATAAGCGCTTTGGTAAGCCTTGAGAAAAAAGAAATAGTTATTGTTTCTTCAGGCGCTATAGCATTAGGCATGAATTTGTTAAAATTAGATTTTCGTCCGAAAGAATTGCCACTTTTACAGGCTGCTGCGGCGATAGGGCAGAATGCGCTCATGGACAGCTATAGTAAGAATTTTGCAAAATATAAAATAAGATGCGCGCAGGTTCTATTAACATGGGATGATTTTGATGACCGCCAACGTTATTTGAATGCAAAGAATACATTGAGTACTCTTATGAAATTAGGAGTAGTTCCGGTCATAAACGAAAATGATACTATATCCACGGAAGAAATAAAGTTTGGAGATAATGATAGGCTTTCGGCACAGGTAGCAAGCCTTATAAACGCAGATCTTTTAATAATTCTTTCTGATGTAGATGGGTTGTTAGATAAAGACAAAAATGTTGTTTCTGAGGTAATAGAAATAACTCCCCAGATTCGGTCTTTAGCTTGTTCAACGAATAAGAAAACTTGTGTGGGGGGTATGGTGACAAAAATAGAAGCTGCTAAGATTGCAGTGGATTCTGGGATACCTTGTGTGATCGCAAGGGGATCTAAAAGTAAAATAATCCATTCGATAATAAATGACCCCCGGAATAGCGGAACATTATTTTTACCTAAAAAGGGCCTTAAAGAAAAAGAACGATGGATTGCTTTTGGTTCCAAGGCTAAAGGTAAAATTCTTGTTGATGATGGCGCAAAGAAAGCGTTGATTGATAAAAGGAGCCTACTTGCAGTTGGAGTAGTTTCTTGTGAAGGTAATTTTTCTACAGGAGATATTGTCTGTATCTGTGATAATAAAAATATAGAATTTGCCCGTGGTAAATCCGCTATCTCGGCTAAAGAGCTGGATAGAGCGAAGGGTAGCCGTTTCTCCAGAGAAATTATCCATCGTGATAATATCGTAATACTTGGGGACGCTCCCCAAGGGG
>JBAZGV010000108.1:0-3864 GCA_041652675.1 Candidatus Omnitrophota bacterium | reverse complement strand
CCATTCGGCTTCCGGTATCAACTAATGCTGTAGCAATAATTGTCAGGCTTCCACCTTCTTCAACCGCGCGCGCTGCTCCAAAAAATCTCTTAGGTTTCTGCAGAGCATTGGAATCAACTCCTCCTGAAAGAACCTTACCGCTATGCGGGACAACTGAATTATAGGCACGAGCCAGGCGCGTTATACTATCTAACAAAACAACCACATCGCGCTTATGCTCAACCAGCCTTTTAGCTTTTTCCAATACAATTTCAGCTACCTGCACATGCCTCTCCGGAGGCTCGTCAAAAGTAGAAGAGATAACCTCTCCTTTGACATGCCGCTGCATATCCGTAACTTCTTCCGGGCGCTCATCAATTAAAAGCACAATCAAAATTACATCCGGATTATTCGTAGTTATGGCGTTGGCGATCTTCTGTAAAAGCACGGTTTTCCCGCTATAGGGCTGGGCAACAATTAAGCCACGCTGGCCTTTGCCTATAGGAGCAAGCAGGTTCATAACCCTCATCGATACCTCATCAGGCTTAGTTTCAAGCCCAAAAGCATCATGCGGATAAACCGGAGTAAGATTGTCAAAAAGAACTTTTTCTTTAACGTCATCCGGATTCTCGAAGTTTACCGCTTCAACTTTGAGCAAGGCGAAATATTTTTCCCCTTCTTTCGGCGGGCGGATCTGCCCGGAAACAGTATCACCTGTCCTTAAATCGAATTTCCTTATTTGCGAAGGAGAGATATAAATATCATCCGGGCATGGCAAATAATTATAATTCGGGCTCCTTAAAAAACCAAAGCCTTCGGGAAGAATCTCTAAAACTCCTTCGCCAAACATAAGGCCTTCTTTTTCCGCTTGAGCCTGCAGGATTTTAAAAATTAAATCCTGCTTTTTTAATCCACTGGTCCCATTGGCATTAAGCTCTTTTGCCAATTTGTTCAATTCAGTTATCTTCATGTCTTTCAAAATCTTAATCTCTAATTTCTCCACATACCCTCCTCAATTTTTTCCATCATCTTTTTTACCTGTTTTTTCGTCTCGTTAATCGTACCGCTGTTATCTATAATAAAATTCGCAAGCCGTGACTTTACCTTTTGCGGAATCTGAGATTTTATCCTTTTTAATATCTCCTGCCTCTTTAAAGTAGCTCTTCTTGCCAACCTCCTCATCAACTCATCTCTTTCTATTATCACCACAATCAAATCATCCACTACTCTCCTTAATCCAGACTCAATCAATAAAGGTGCGTCTAAAACAACTACCTTTTCCTTCGATTTTCTAATTCCCTCCTTAATATCAGCAATTACCTTAGGATGCACGATACTATTCAATTTGTTGAGCAGTTGCCGATTACCAAAAACCAGCTCTCCAAGTTTCTTCCGGTCGATCTTATTATTTTTTTTGAGGATACCCTTTCCAAAATAATTCAGTATCTTTTTATAAGTTTTAGTCCCGGGAAAAAGATACCTACGCGCTATTTTATCTGCGTCTATAATCTTTAAACCGTAGGACTTAAGCATAGCGGAGACAGTGCTCTTCCCGCTGCCAAAAATTCCGGTTACGCCAATAACGAATTTCTTATTTTTATTTTGCTTTAGCATAAAGCTCCAAATACTTTTTAGCGGATGCGGCCCAGGAAAAATTGCACTCCATTGCCCGCGATATCAAAGCGTTCCATTTTTTACTATCAGAAAAAGCTGTGCTTGCCTTTTTAATCGCCTTAATCAGGTTAATCTTATCGTAAGAATCAAAGACGAAACCATTGGAAGAATTTACCGTATCAGCCAACCCTCCGGTCTTAAAAACAAGAGGAATAGTGCCATACCTAAGGGCTATTAATTGGCCAAGCCCGCAAGGTTCATACTTAGACGGCATAAGAAAAATATCCGAGCCGGCATAAATCTTATGCGCTAAAGGATCATCAAACTTAAGGTTCAAAGATATTACCTTCGGGTACTTCTTTGCTATTTTTTCAAGAATCTGATGGTATTTAATATCCCCTGTCCCCAAAATCACTATCTGGATACCCATTTTGCATATTTCATCAATCCCCTCGGCTAAAATATCAAACCCTTTTTGCTCTGCTAGCCTTGAGACAATGCCAAACATCGGAAGATTCTTGGTTTTGGGTAATTTACAGAGGGCCTGAAGAGCCTCCTTATCCTTCGCTTTTCCTTCAAGGCTCGAAAGAGAAAAATTCTTAGCGATAAATTTATCGTCTTGAGGATTCCAGATATCATAATCCAATCCGTTTAATATCCCAAAAACTGAATCCTTGCGTTCATTTAATACACCCTCAAGGCCAAAACCAAATTCCTTAGTCTCAATTTCTTTAGCGTAAGTAGGGCTTACGGTATTAATAAGATCGGCAAAAATCATGCCGCCTTTTAGGATATTAACCCGGCCATAAAACTCCAGCCCTTCTACATCAAACAAATTCCAATCAAGCCCAAGTTTCTGAAATTCATCTTTTGGAAAAACACCTTGATAGGCAATATTATGTATCGTTAAAACCGTGCGTGTTTTCTTATAAAACTGGTCATTAACATAGTTTGTCTTCAAATATACCGGGATTAAGGAAGATTGCCAATCATGGCAATGGATAATATCCGGTTTAAAATTTATCTCCTTTAGGAGTTCAAGCGACCTGCGGCAATAATAAGCAAACCGCTCCAAATTATCTTTGTAATCACCGTTTTTATCCCCGTATAATCCATCCCGGTAAAAATACTCTTTGTTTTCAATAAAATAAACTTTAATATTCTTCCCGATAACGCAATAAGAGGTATCGGCACTTAATCTTTTAAGATTTCCGCCGAAGGCGGATCCGCTCTCGGCGGAAAATTTAGCGCCATCCACTGCCTTATAACGCGGGAGAATAACAATGACTTCCTGTTTCTCTTTTTCTAAAGCTAAAGGTAATGCCCCGCTAACATCCGCCAAACCTCCGGTCTTGGCATATGGGACCATTTCGGAAGCGCAAATGACTATCTTCATACTTTCTCCATCTCCAGCCAATTATCGCCTTTTTTTATATCTACGGTAATTGGCACATCGAGCTTTAGGACTTTTTCCATTCTCTCGCGCACTAATTTAATTAAAAGCGATAACTCATCTTTAGGCAAGTCAAATAATAACTCGTCGTGAATCTGCAAAACCATTCTTGATTTTAATCCCTTATCTTTAATTTCATTACGAATATTGATCATCGCTAACTTAATTAAATCAGCGGCTGACCCTTGGATAGGCGTATTGACTGCCTGGCGCTGGGCGAATTGGCGCACGGCCATATTTTTACTATTGATCTCAGGGATATACCGCCTCCTGCCTAATATAGTAGTGACATAGCCATCATTTTGGGCTTTTTTTATCTCACTATCAATGTACTCCTTAACCCTAGGGTAGCGCGTGAAATACGCGTCAATAAAAACCTGCGCTTCATCGAGCGGAATATTCAAATCCCGGCTCAAACCAAAAGAGGTGAGGCCATAGACAATCCCGAAATTCACCCTCTTGGCCGTATCGCGCATCTCACTAACCACCTCTCTCTCTTCTATCCCATAAATAAGGCTGGCGGTAATCCTGTGTATATCGTGGCCGGCAATAAACGCGGCTATCAAATTTTCATCTTTAGATAAATGAGCTAACATTCTTAATTCTACCTGAGAATAATCACAAGAGATAAAAAGGTTTTCTTTACTGGAAGCGACTATTGCGCGCCTGATATTCCTGCCGATATCGGTTTTAATTGGTATGTTCTGCAGGTTCGGGTTACTGGAGCTAAGCCTGCCGGTCTCTGTAGCGCATTGATTAAAAGAAGTATGCACTTTACCCGTCTTCTCGTCAACTAATTCAGGAAGAGCGTCAACGTA
>JBAZGV010000107.1:0-3871 GCA_041652675.1 Candidatus Omnitrophota bacterium | reverse complement strand
GGAAGATTTCTATAATTGTTTCGTTCAAACTGGAGCAGATGCAGCCTTAGCTGCGTCACTCTTTCACTACGGAGAGTGTACAGTCGGCCAAGTTAAAGAATATTTAAGGACAAGGGGGGTTCTGGTGAGGCCATGAAAAAAAATATAAAATTCAATGTTAAAGATCTTAAATTTGATAAGGGCTTGATTCCGGCAATAATACAGGACTATAAGACAAAAGATGTGCTTATGCTTGCTTATATGAATAATGAGTCTATTCGTCGGACGATAAAAATAGGCAAGACATGTTTTTGGTCGCGTTCCCGTAAGGAATACTGGGTGAAAGGAATGACTTCCGGGCACTTTCAGTTTGTCAAATCTCTGGCTTATGATTGCGATATGGACGCTTTATTAATTAAAGTACGTCAGGTGGGAGTTGCTTGCCACACGGGGAAAAGGAGTTGTTTTTTTAGAAAGATATAAATAATGTACTATCCTTCATTAAATGAATTTATAAAGCTTACTAAAAAAGGCAATGTCATTCCTGTTTATAGGGAGCTGAATGCTGACATGGAAACTCCGGTTTCTGCCTTTTTAAAAATTGAGAAGAATAACGATTATACTTTTTTGCTTGAATCAGTAGAGGGCCAAGAAAATCTTGCTCGTTATTCTTTTTTGGGCGTAAATCCCAGCCTTATATTTAAGTCTAAGGGGCGAAGTATTGAAATTATACATCCGGAGAAGAATACGAGTAGAAAGTTTTTAACAAATAGCTCACCTCTTGATGAGGTAAAAAATATTATGTTTAGGTTTAAGAGTGTACCTCTTCCGAGCCTGCCGCGTTTCTACGGAGGGTTGGTTGGTTTCATCGGTTATGATATGGTAAGGTTCTTCGAGTGTTTACCAGATAAAAATCCCGATGAGCTTAATACTCCTGATGCTGTTTTAATGCTTATGGATACTTTATTAATCTTTGACCATGTTAAACATACAATTAAAATTGTCAGTAACGTTATCTTGCCGGAGAAGGCTAACATTTCAGTGCGCGAAAAAACAAAATACTTTAAAAATGCTTTATTGAAGATAGATAAAGCATTTTTTCTACTAAACCAACCTATTCCGGAAGGTAGGGGATTAATTAAAGGCCTTAATCTTAAGCCTTGTTCGAATTACACAAAAGCTCAGTTTGAAAAGATCGTCAGGGACGCGAAAGCTCATATTAAGAAAGGCGATATTATACAGGTAGTTCCGTCTCAGCGTTTTAAATTAAAGACTAATAAAGATGCTTTTACGATCTATCGTACTTTACGTAGCCTCAATCCTTCACCGTATATGTTTTTGTTGAAATTTAAAGAGTTTAATCTTGTGGGGGCATCTCCTGAGATGCTCGTGCGTTGCGAAGATGGCATAGTCCAAACGCGGCCTATTGCCGGCACACGCCCTAGAGGTAAAGATAGCGCGGAAGATATTCGTTTCGCCGCGCAGTTGATTAAGGATAAAAAAGAGCGGGCTGAACATCTTATGCTTGTAGATTTGGGCAGGAATGATCTTGGCCGGATAAGCAAGGTTGGGTCAGTTAAAGTAAGCGAGTTTATGAATGTTGAAAAATATTCCCACGTTATGCATTTGGTAAGCGAAGTAAAAGGAAGGCTTGACAATAACCGTTATGATATTTATGATGTAATAAAAGCAGCGTTTCCCGCAGGGACAGTATCAGGTTCTCCGAAGATACGTGCTATGGAGATAATTGACGAATTGGAAAATACCCGGCGCGGCCCTTACGCGGGTTGTGTAGGGTATTTTAGCTTTTCGCATAATATGGATACATGCATCACCATAAGGACAATACTTATTAAGGGAAATACAGCTTATGTGCAGGCTGGGGCAGGAATTGTAGCGGATTCTCACCCGGGAAAAGAGTATACTGAAACAGTAAATAAGGCGATGGCTTTAATTGAAGCGATAAAACAATAAATAGGGGGATGTTTTATCCCGTTTCGTAACCGCGTCAAAATTTTCTTATTCCCGTTCGGAGAATTTAATAATTTTGACGCACTCACGGGATTTCGCTAAACAAAAACAGGAGGAGCTCAAAATGGCAGTACATATACGTTTAAGAAGAATTGGCAAAAATCCTAAAGGCAAACCGCATTTTAGAATTTCGGTTTTTGACGAACGCAAAGGCCGTGACGGAAGAATTTTAGAGGAGCTGGGTTTTTACTGCCCTTTAACCGGGGAATCCAAGATTAAGAGAGAAAAAATAGAGGCATGGATTAAAAATGGCGCTCAGCCTTCTTTAACTGTGAAAAGTTTATTAAAAAAGGAGAAAAAAAATGCAACCACAAGCAGCTAATCCAATAATGAGTTTTGCGCCTTTAGTTTTAATATTTGTGATTTTTTATTTTATGCTAATCAGGCCGCAGAAGAAAAAAGAGCAGGAGCATCAGAAAATGCTGGGTAATTTGGCCAAAAATGACGAAGTGGTTACCTCAAGCGGAATTCACGGGACAGTTATAAACGTTAAAGATAAGTCCGTTATTTTAAGGATAGATGAAAACGTAAAGATTGAGATGGAAAAGCATTGTATAGCGTATATTAAAAAGGCTTAGGGGGGAGTAGAAAAATAGCTGTAGTTCCCGTTCTTAATCTACGCTAAATTATATTCATAATTTTAGCGTATTCGGCGGGATCAATTCACACATTGGCTTACTCATACTAGCGTATTCGTAAGTCAAGTGTTCATTGAATTCGCGCATTAACTTACTCTCCGCCTACGGTGGATCGTAAGTTAAACGCTCATTAAAGGAGTTTAATTAAGATGCGTAAGAAGCTTATCTATAAGGCAATATTCATTTTTTTAATAGTAGGAATATCCCTTTATTTTACCTTTCCTTTAGATAAGCGTATAAATCTAGGGTTAGATTTACAGGGCGGCATGCATCTTTTACTTAAAGTAGATACTTCTCATTTAAGCGGGAAGGCTAAGGAAGACGCGGGGGATCGTGCGGTTGAGGTTATAAGAAACAGGATTGATCAGTTTGGTGTTAGAGAAACATCTATCCAAAAGCAGGGGGAAGATGAGATAGTTGTGCAGCTTCCGGGAGTTACTGACCGGGAGAGGGCTCTGGATATTATCGGTAAAACCGCCATGCTTGAGTTTAAGCTGGTTTCTTTTGATCCGGATAAATTAAAAGAAGCATTATCCGGTTCGGTTCCTAAAGGGTTTGAATTAAAATATATGCAAGAGGATAACGCGCCGATATTGCTTGAGGAAAAAGCAGTATTGACCGGTGATGCTTTAACTAATGCCGAGATGCGTTTTAGTTCGAACGATTTTAATGAGCCTTCAGTCTCCATAAAGTTTAATGCTGCGGGCGCAAAAAAGTTTGCTGAAATTACTGCGGCAAATGTAGGGAAAAGGCTAGCGATTGTTTTAGATGGAAAAGTTCAGTCCGCGCCTAATATTAGAGAGGCAATACCTTCGGGTGAAGCGGTTATTACCGGCAGATTTACTACTGAACAAGCTCAGGATTTATCACTTATATTGAGAGTAGGCGCTTTGCCGGCGCCAATGCATGTTGAAGAAGAGCGGACAGTCGGCCCATTGCTAGGGCAAGACTCTATACGAAAAGGTATAAAAGCCACTATTATCGGCGCTTCGCTTGTTCTAATTTTCATGGCTATTTATTATCTTCTCGCCGGAGTAGTCAGTAATATCGCTTTAATCATGAATTTACTGATGATTTTGGGTGGATTAGGGGCTCTGCCTTTATTATTCCCGGGAGTATCCGCTACCCTGACCCTTCCGGGTATTGCTGGTATTGTTTTATCTTTAGGCATGGCGGTAGACGCGAATGTTTTGATTAATGAGCGAATCAGGGAAGAGCTCGCT
>JBAZGV010000106.1:0-3896 GCA_041652675.1 Candidatus Omnitrophota bacterium | reverse complement strand
AGTGCGCAAAGCAGCCTCCATAACTCCACCGGTAACTCCAAAGATTGTGCCTGCGCCCGTAGACTCACCTAAAGGATCATCAAAAGTATCCTCTTTAAGAAGATTGAAATTTATCCCTGCTTCTTTGATCATCCGCGCCGCCTCGCGGGTAGTTAGAACATAATCCACATCCGGAAAAACTTCGCTATTCTTTAACTTTTCCTTATGTTGCCAATATGTAAAGGCATTTATCATCTCCGGCCGCTTAGCCTCGTATTTCTTTGCGGTACATGGCATAATAGAAACAACAACGATATTTTTAGGGTCTATATTCATCTTCTCCGCATAATATGTTTTTGCAAGAGCACCAAACATCTGCTGCGGAGATTTACAGGTTGAAATATGTGCCAGGGCTTTTGGATAAAAGAGTTCCGCGAATCTTATCCATCCCGGAGAACAAGAAGTAATCATAGGCAACTTGCCTTTTGTCTTCAATCTCCTTAAAAGCTCGTTACCTTCCTCGATAATAGTAAGATCGGCAGTGAACTGAGTATCAAAAACTTTGGAAAAACCGAGTTTACGTAAAGCCGCGACCATCTTACCGGTCACAAGGCTCCCCTCACTCATCCCAAATTCTTCTCCCAACGCGATTCGTACCGCGGGCGCTGTCTGCACCAAGACAACTTTTTTCTCGTCCCCTATCGCTTTCCAAACATCCTCAATTGAATCTTTCTCTACAATTGCTCCGGTCGGACATACCAAAAGGCACTGCCCGCAATTAATACATGTAGAATACGCTAACCCTTTATCAAAAAAAGTTGAAACACGCGTCTGCTTTCCTCTACCGGTTAAATTTATTGCATTGACTGTCTGTATCTTAGAGCATACTGCGATACACCGTTCGCAAAGTATACATTTATCCGGATCTCTAACGAGAGAAACACTAGTAATATCTTTCGCGGGTTTTAATGAAGCCTTCTTAGTAAAGCGAATATCCTTAACTCCCATATCATAGGCTAAGAGGCGTAAACGGCAATTTTGATTGCGCTCACAAGTTTGACAGTCAGCCGGATGGCTCGCTAAAAGTAACTCGATGTTAATCCTTCTCGCTTGACGGACGCGTTCAGAGTTAGTGCATATCTCCATATGCTCGCTTATTTTACTAACGCAAGAACGCAAAAGAGTTTTAGCGCCTTTAACCTCAACCAGGCAAACAGAACAAGCGCCCTCTTCATTTACACCTTCTAAATAGCATAAAGTCGGGATCTCAATACCGATATCCTTGCAGGCTTTAAATATAGTTATCCCTTCAGGAAGATCGTAATATTCACCATTAATTTTTACGCTGACAAGCTTCTGGTTCATCTACCTTATCCTTTTTAAGATTACGACTCTTTTATATCGCAACGTAAACAGCGCCGAATTTCAGTATGCACCTGTTTTTGGCTTAGCCCAAGATTAACTTCTTTAAAATTATTTATACGACGGCCTATTTTTAATTTAGCCATCACCTGGCGATCTTCTTTTTCAATCGTAAGAGGCAAATTCATATTATATTTAAAAGTAGTAATTAACTTCTTAAAACGTTTATCATCGCCCATTAAAGCATAATCAATCTTTTCAGAGAATTTCCTACCCCAACTCATCGCCTCAACTGCGGTCGATGGGCCGGTAACAAGATCACCTCCTGCAAAGATTTTTGGATGACGGGTTACAAGTGTGTCACGGTCTACAGTTACCGCGCCGTATTTATCCAGTTCAACGCCGAAGTTCCGCAGAAAATCCGCATCTACTCTCTCTCCAATAGCAGTCATTACTGTATCGCAAGGAATCTCATAGACTTCAGCAGTTGATACAGGCTTACGCCTACCGGTTAAATCATATTCCCCCGGAATCATTTTGGTAACATCTAGCGCCCTGACTCGCCCTTTCTCATCTCCGATAACAGCTTTGGGATTAGCAAGAAATACAAAATTTATACCCTCCTGATATGCCTGATCTATCTCTTCTTTATTCGCCGGCATATCTTCACGTTCTCTCCTATAAACTATAGTAACTTTTGAACCAAGCCGCCATGCACTACGTGCGGCATCTATGGCCACATTTCCTGCGCCAACAATAACCACATGACCGCCAATCTTAGGTTTCTTACTTGAAGCAACCTCTTCCAAGAAAGTAACCCCTGACCAAACACCTTTTAATGTCTCACCGGGTATATTAAGAGGCATCTCCTTATAGGCACCAGTGGCCAGAAAAACCGCGTCGGATTTCTTTTCGATAGAGCTCAATTTTTTAGAATCAATAATCGTATTGAAAACAAATTTTACCCCGCATCTTTTAATAAACTCTATCTCTCTGGCTAACACATCGCGAGGGAGGCGGTACTGCGGGATTCCATACCTTAATATCCCGCCTGCTTGATCATTCTTCTCATAAATAACAGTATTATGCCCTAGGCGCGCAAGATAATACGCAGCCATAAGCCCTGCCGGACCGGCGCCAATAATAGTGATTTTCTTTCCCGTTTGAGGAAGACGTTCTTTTAATATTTTTTTATAAACAGCCGCTTCATCTTTAGTTTTATGCACCATATCCGCAATATAACGATGTACTTCGCCTTGAGAAACCGGGGAATCTATATCCTCACGCCGGCAACGTAATTTACAATGAAAATGGCATATCCTCCCGGTGCTTGCGGGCAGGGGATTATCGCGTAGTGATAATTCGAATGCTTCCTGTAGCTTCTTAGCTTTAGTTAACGCCAGAAAACCCGAAATGTTCATATGTAACGGGCAACTATTCTCGCATGGAGAGACAAATAAATTTTGACAGACACCCGCTTCGCAGCGTTTATCTTTGGCATGTGATTCATATTCATCGAGAAAATATTTAATTGTAGTTAAAACAGGATTTGGCCCTGTCTGCCCAAGGCCGCAAAGAGCGCTATCTTTAATAAATAACCCTAATGATTTGAGTTCATCGAGATAGCCTTGCCGCGCCTTTCCATCTGTGATTGCATTCAAACTTTCCAAAATATGATGCAGGCCTTCACGGCAGGGAGTGCATTTACCGCAGGATTCGGAATTCGTAAACTCCACAAAATAACGCGCAACATCTACCATGCAATTATCATCATCCATTACCACCATGCCACCAGAACCCATAATAGCGCCTAAGGAATTTAATGACTCGTAATCAACCGGTGTATTAAAAAGCCCGGTTGGTATACATCCTCCGGAAGGCCCTCCAGTCTGAACCGCTTTAACCTTACGGCGGGTACCTGTACCTTCACCAATATTGTAAATAATTGTCTGGAGCGGCGAGCCTAAAGGCATCTCTACCAACCCGGTATTTTTAATCTTTCCTACTAATGAAAATACTTTTGTCCCCGGGCTTGTTTTAGTGCCGGTTTGCAAAAAGAAATCCGCCCCTTTGGCAATGATCACCGGGATATTTGATAACGTCTCCACATTATTTATTGTAGTTGGCTTATCCAAAATGCCTTTTTGCGCGGGAAATGGCGGCCTCGGACGCGGCCGGCCTGATTTGCCTTCAATGGAATGCATTAACGCGGTCTCTTCACCACAGACAAAAGCTCCGGCTCCTTCAATCAACTGAAGATCAAAATTAAAACTAGTACCGAATATCTTCTCCCCTAGAAACCCACATTCTTTTGCTTGTTTCATCGCAAGCTTAAGCCTTGAAACAGCCAAAGGATATTCAGCGCGTATATAGATTACACCTTTGCTTGATCCTGTAGCATAAGCTCCAATCAATAGGCCCTCAAGAAGCATATGGGGATCAGACTCGCTCTCATTACGATTCATATATGCCCCGGGATCACCCTCATCGCCATTGCATACAATATATTTTTCTTTCGCATCAACTTTACTCATCAAGCCCCATTTAATACCAGT
>JBAZGV010000105.1:948-3940 GCA_041652675.1 Candidatus Omnitrophota bacterium | reverse complement strand
ATCAAGGGCAAATATTTGGAAGCAGGCAAGCTTTATGAACGCGCGTTAGCGATATACGAAAAAAATTTAGGGTTAGATAATCTTAACGCGGCTAAAAGCTGGGATAATATAGGTGAAAATTACCAAGTCAGGCGTAAATATCTTGAGGCGGAAGAGTCTTATAAAAATTCCCAGAAAATATTAGAGAAGAATTCTAGCGGCGGCGATCCTAATACAGCGCTCCTTCTTAGCCATCTCGGTTCTTTGTATAAAGATGAGCGTAAATATAAAGAAGCGGAAGAGGTACTGCTCTCTTCTTTACAGTCAATCGCCGGGGCTTACGGAGAAGGGCATCCTATTCTGATTCGCCCGCTCGACGATATGGGCAAACTCTATGAAATGCAGGGCAAGGATAAAGAAGCGGAAGAGTTTTACAGAAATGCATGGGGTTTGTTTAAGGCCAATTTTTATCAGCAAGACGCGAACGTTGGAGAGGCGCTGAACCGCCTTAAGTCAGAAGCGGATAGGCTATGGAATCAGCGTAATGAGCCTATCTATAAACGTTTACAGGATATCAATGATTTTTATGTCGGGCCTTCGCATCCGGATGCGCCCGCGATTATAAATAGCCTCCCCAGTTTTTATTTAAAACAAACGAGGTACAGCGAGGCAGAAAACATTTATGAAGATTATTTAGAGATAATGCTAAGTAATCTTGGGCCTGATCATTTAAACGTAGCCAAGGTTTTGGATAATATGGCAAAGTTCTATCGAAAGATGCGTAAATTTGATAAGGCTAAAGAAGCATCAGAAAAGGCGCGATTAATCCGCGAAAAAAACATATTTTAAAATAAATGACAAAATTAGAGGCTTTGGTTGCTTTAAATATGATTGACGAGATCGGCAGTATAAGGCTCAAGAGGCTCGTTGAATATTTAGGCAGCCCGGAGGAGGCCTTGAGGGCCTCGCGGCATAGGTTAACGGCAATTTATGGAATCGGAGAAAGAATTGCCGACAAGATTATTTCTTTAAAGAAAGAGGTTATAGGAAAAGAATTAGGCCTTGCCAAAAAAATGGGGTTAAGGATTATTACAATTGAGGATGATGATTATCCGGTTAATCTTAAAAATATTTTTGACCCGCCGATAGTGCTTTATCTAAAAGGTAAATTAAAACCGGAAGACAGCTTTGCCATCGGCCTTGTAGGTTCACGCAGGGCTTCTTTTTACGGATTAAGCCAAGCTGAAGGATTTTCCGCCGGGCTGGCAGCGCATGGTTTTACGATTATTTCGGGTATGGCCCGCGGCATAGATACCTACAGCCATAGAGGGGCGTTAAAATCAGGCGGGCGCACAATTGCCGTAATCGGAAGCGGTTTTAATTATTTATATCCCGCGGAGAATAAAAAGTTAGCCGAGGAGATCTCCGAAAATGGAGCGGTGATTTCCGAGTTTTCTTTGGATACTAAACCTTTGCCGCAAAATTTTCCCCGGCGTAACCGCTTGATCAGCGGAATGAGCTTAGGGGTATTAGTAGTTGAGGCAGCCAGAAATAGCGGCGCTTTGATTACCGCGGATTTTGCCTTGGAGCAGGGCAGGGAGGTTTTCGCTATCCCCGGAAAAATTGATTCTCCCACTTCTTTTGGCACCAATGAATTAATTAAACAGGGGGCAAAATTAACTTCTAATGTTTTTGACATTTTAGAGGAGTTTATTCAGCCTGCGCCTGTTGATAAAAAAGAATTAATCAATGATGAGAAATCTTCGGTAAGCGGCGAGGAGGAGAGGCTGCTTAATTTAATTTCCGTTCAGGCTGTTCAATTAGAGGAGTTAGTTGAAAGGACAGAGATGGATATTCCTCAAATCTCCGCCGTACTTTTAAAGTTACAAATACAAAAATTAGTTAAACAATTACCGGGTAAACAGTTCGTGAGGTGTTCTTAATGAAGGGAAAGAGTTTAGTAATCGTAGAGTCGCCGACTAAAGCGAAAACTATTAAAAAGATATTGGGAGATGATTTTAGTGTAGTTTCTTCGATGGGGCATATTATTGACCTTCCCCAGAAGAAATTAGGGGTTAATCTTGAAAAAGAATTTGAGCCGGAGTATGTGACATTGCCGGGAAGACTCAAGGCTCTGGCCAGCTTAAAGAAGGAAGCCAAGAACAAAGATGCTATCTACATTGCCACTGATCCTGATCGCGAAGGCGAAGCTATCGGCTGGCAGTTGAAAGAGCGCGTCTTTAAAAAAAATGATAATATTTTGAGAGTTACCTTTCATGAAATCACTCCTGCGGCGGTAAATGAAGCATTTAAAAAACCGAGAGATTTTGACCTTAATATGGTTGAAGCGCAGGTCGGACGCCGGATTTTAGATAGGATTGTGGGTTATTTTTTAAGCCCATTGCTTTGGAAGAAGATCGGCCGCGGGTTAAGCGCCGGGCGAGTTCAGTCAGTGGCTTTAAGGCTGATAATAGAGAGAGAAAGAGAGATCCAGAAATTTATTGCTAAGGAATATTGGGAAGTTGAAGCGGAATTAGCTAAGGGTGAGAATAATTTTCTGGCTAAATTAAATAAAGTAGACGGCCAGAAAGCCGAGGTCAAGAATGGGCAAGAGGCGGAAAAAGTTTGTCAGGAAATTAATGCCGGGAAATTCGTAGTTAGAGAGGTAAAGAAAAGCGAGAAAAAACGTTACCCCAGCGCGCCTTTTATTACCAGCACTATGCAACAGGATGCTTTTAATAAGCTTAGGTTTAACGCTAATAAAACCATGTTTTTGGCCCAGCAGCTTTATGAAGGTATTGATATCGGGCAGGATAACCCGGTTGGCCTGATTACTTATATGCGTACGGATTCTCCGCGTACCGCGCCGGAAGCGGTTAATGAGGTACGTGATTATATCGCTTTAAGTTTCGGCAAAAACCATCTTCCGGAGAAGCCTAATTATTATAAAGTAAAAAAACTCGCGCAAGAAGCGCACGAGGCTATTCGGCCCACGTTTATATCGCGCCATCCG
>JBAZGV010000105.1:0-938 GCA_041652675.1 Candidatus Omnitrophota bacterium | reverse complement strand
CGCCATCCGGAGAGTTTGAAGAATTTTCTAACTCCTGACCAGCATAAATTATATACCCTAATTTATAACCGTTTTCTCTCCAGCCAGATGAAACCGGCTCTTTACGCCGTGGTTTCGGTAGATATTGAGGCGGGTAAATACCTATTTTGCGCCTCCGGAAGCACGCTTATTTTCGATGGGTTTCTTTTAGCATATAAGAACGAAGATGAAGAAGAGGATGATAGCGAAGGGGATAAAAAAAATAAAATACCGTTATTGGAGAAGGGGGATATTTTAGAGTTGCTTAAAATTACTCCATCGCAGCATTTTACCAAGCCGCCTGCGCGTTATTCGGACAGTTCGTTAATTAAGGCGCTCGAGGAGGATGGCGTAGGCAGGCCTTCCACTTACGCGCCGATAATCTATACATTGATCCTGCGCGACTATGCGCGCCGGATAAAAGGATATTTTAATCCTACGGAGTTAGGTTTTAAGGTATGCGATCTCTTGGTGGAATATTTCCCTAAGGTTTTAGATATAAAATTTACAGCGCTGATGGAAGAGCAATTGGATGAGATCGAAGAAGGCAGGATTAAGAGGCTCAAGGTCCTGGAGGATTTTTACGCTCCTTTCAAAGTCAGCCTTGATTTTGCCCAAGATAATATTAAAAAAGAGGTTATTATTACGGATAAGGTTTGTGAGCTTTGCGGTAAACCTATGATTGTCAAGTGGGGGAGACGGGGAAAGTTTTTAAGCTGCTCGGGGTTTCCGGAATGCAAAGGCTCAAAATCTATTACTTCAGGGGTTAAATGCCCGCAAGAAGGCTGCGGTGGAGAGTTGATTGAACGCCGTTCTATACGCGGCTTCTTTTATGGTTGTTCGAATTTCCCAAAGTGCAGGTTTGTTTCGCGCGACCTGCCGGAAAATAAGGAAGGATAAGAGACTGTCCCTGAATTTAG
>JBAZGV010000104.1:0-3954 GCA_041652675.1 Candidatus Omnitrophota bacterium | reverse complement strand
TCAAAGTTAAAAGAACTATGTATATCTGCTGGAAAAACACCTCCATGGCTTTCGGCAATATATACCGATAATCCATTAAAAGATTGTATTCATTCGGATTTCCTTTTATCAATTCTCCCGGCTTTTTCAAAAACTTACGGCCGAAATAATAAGCGATAAAATTAAAAGCTAAAACAGAAGCCATTAAAAAAATCATTTTAGGCGGGAAGCCTATTGCCACCCATCTTAATTTTTTTTCAAACACCGCGATAAATATCAAAGAAAAAACGGCAAAATAAGCCGTGGCGAAAACAAACCGGCTGATGTAATTTATCCCTTTTTTGTAAAGCAAATTCAAAATAAGCCAAGCAGAAGCGAATATCGCCGTGGCGATAAGAAAATCACTTAATATTTGCGGGGTAAAATTCATTGTTTTTTGTGCTCCCGAGAGGATTTGAACCTCTACTCCTTTCGGAACCAGCTCCTAAAGCTGGCGCGTCTGCCAGTTCCGCCACGGGAGCGCGACATTAATCCAGTAGTGAAGCCCGGTTATATTATCCGGCGAAGCCGACCGGACCTCTACTGCTGGGCTTGACTAAACTATTCCCTTATTATATATTTTCAGTGAAAGTTTTCAAGGATTTTTTATCTTGAAGACCGCTCTTTGATAATCTTATATGGATTTTCCCCGCATCACAAACCCATTTCGGCGCGGCCGAAGGAGAGAAAGATGAACTGGAAAGGATTTACGGAGTGGTTGAAAAACCCCGCGGATGAAATCAGCTGGAAACGAGTTTTAAGATGGGTAGAGGTTATACTGGTATTAACGCTTGTTATTTATCTCGCGCCTATCGCTTTAAACCTGTTTTTCGGCTGGAAGGTTTACGGTTATTTCTTTGAACGATTTACTGAATATGGCGTCCCGGGTCATTTAAGTGGGATACTAGCTGTCTGGTTTACGGCCATGATTTTATGGTTCGGTCCGACAATCATAATATCTCTCTTAAAACATCGTAAGGATTGGATTTGGAAATCCGCTATTATAATCTCCGTTTGTCTCGGAGTTATATACGTGATTTCCTACCCGTATTCGAACAGCCTATTCAACCCGTTTACCGGACAACCCAACTTTCGCTACAGTAAAAACAGCGACGGAATAATTGAAAAATTTCCGCGCGCTTTTACTGTAAATCCGCAAACCGGCCTTCCGCTCAAAGACTTTAACTCCGAGATAGCACAAGAATACCTCAATCCAGGACCGAGCCTGAAAGACATAATTTTGAGACAAAAAACCGAGATTGAGAATCTTGGACAAGAATTATCATCACTCAGAGACAGTCTTACTGATAGAGAACAAGACATTAAGCACTTAATTAACAAAATGTCCAAGATGTCAGAGGTTGAGAAAAAAGCAAGTACTCAACCGCAAACTCATACAACTCCGGAGGCTAAATATATTTATAGGCCAGCCGTATTTAGTGGCGGTAAATATAGTAATTTACCATTTCGTATAGAAATTCTATCGACGGAACGCGTAGGAGAGTCAAATTTGAAATTAAATCTACTTATACGGTATTTAGGAGAAGGATTCAAAGAGATGGAGCTTACAAATCCAGAGCAGACATCTTATTTAGTTGACACCGTGGGCAATCGATATGCCTTTCTAAATAAAGGAGATTTTATCGGAGTCGATACTTTTCCGGGTGGTGTGGATGTAAAAAAATTTATTTTCTTTCTTGCACCACCACCTGACACAAAAAGAATTAACGTAATACTGCAATGCAATGTAAACTGGGGATTTGGAGTAAATATTGTATTTCGTAATCTTGATCTTAATTCAATAAAGCTTATCGATCCTTTATAGGAAATAATTTATGAACTATCACAAAACCGCCTGGTAGAATACAGGCGGTTTTTTTTATTGACTTTTGTATATTTTTATGATACTATAAAAACCTAATTTGGGATGATCTTTGGCAACTAAATAAGAGAGTTTTACCGCTACACAACCCAGTTTTCGGCTAGCGCCGAAGGAGGAAAAGATGAATATCGCCCTTATTGTCACATTTATGGCCCTGATCACCGGGATTTTGGGATTATTAATAGCAAAACTTGCCAACGCTCCATATTGGGGTTTAACAGTTTGGTTTGTGTTGTTTGCTATCTTTATTCTCCAAGGATTAAAGAAAATCCAGGCCAACCCGCCGCACAAAGGAGTGCTTACCATCTGGGGAAAAAGGCAAGAGGGAAAAGAAAATATCCTAAAGGAGGGTTTACATTTTTTCCCGCTCTACCGTCTGTGGTATAATTTTATACCAGTTAAGGTTGAAAAGATTAATTATGATTTAAAGCCCGACAGCATAAGAACTACCGACCGCGCTGAACTTGCCATGGATATTGGTATAACTTTTACACCTGCCGAGCTTATCCCATTTCTTAACTCTGGCGGAGAAGAAGGCGTTAAAAAAATTTTGGATGATATTATCCCAGAATGCGTGCGCCAATGGGCATTTTCCAAAGAAGAAGGACCACAGGACTGGGGAGAAGCAATGGGGGCACGCGAAGACGCTATCGCCATTCTTCTTAAGGCCATTCTAGGTGAAGAATTAACCACTATCCCTAATTACGCCCAGCTAATTCCAACTCCCATTTGGCTTAAATATTTTAAAAAGCCAAGAGGGATATTATTAAAAAAAGACAAGGAAATAGCCGGAGACAATTGGGAAAAAGTTGATGACTTGTACCTGCATGGTAATTGGACGCAGGAACAAAAGGATAAATTAGAGAATGCCGTTGAAAAAAGACGGGTGGAGATAAACCAGACCCGCAAAGGCAACGGCAAAATTGTTCATTCTGATTTAGGCATTGCTATAAACCGCCTAAACATCGGCCAGATTAAAACTAAGGGCGAGCTTGAAAAAGTTGCCGAGTTACAGGTAAAAGAGGAGGAAGAAAGAAAAGGAGAAGTTTTTGAAGTTGATACCGATTTAATAAAGGCGGAAAAGCTTGTGGAGGCGGCAAAGAAAGCTGGGCAAGATATAAGTATAACCCAAGCTTTCCAGATTATTATGGAATGGAAAACCGCGCGAGAAGTCAAAGGTGCATACAGCTTTACAATTCCCGGACTTTCGCCGGCAATAACCGAAATCGCTAAAAAGTTTTTGAAATAATAACTTTTTAGCGATTACCCCCGATAAACATCTATCGGGGGTTTTTTATAGCTCGCCATTGACTTTATAAAATTTATATGCTATAATATAGAAATCAAGTGTTTTTTAACAATTAAATAACATCACTCTTACTATAAGGAGGTTGAGATGATTAAAAAAGTCCTAATAGGAGCGGGAATCGCAGTAGCGATTATTTGTATAATCTGGATAATCACCGAAATTATCTCGGTAATCCCGCAAAAACCGCCAGCTTCACCAATATCATCGCCGGCTAAGCAAGTTTTTTCACAAATTTATCCCAACTACACTTTCCGGGATACAAATGTGATTAAAATCGCATTAATTCCCTCTCATGAACAACTCGCGCAAGAAGCAGGCGGATGGGTTATAATTCCTCCCGGTTCAGGATTTAGAATTGATTATAATGTCCCGGTAATAATTGAGTATATTAACGGCAAAAGTTTTTCTCGAATGCCGGGAAGACCGGCATGGGACGGAGTAGAGCCGGGAAATGGTATTTTCCGAGTTCGTGGTAATCCAAATGATTCCGCAATAGTAATTATTAAGCGGAATCAATATTAATTTAAAAACCCCATTAGACAAATTTGTTTAATGGGGTTTATTTTAATCTAAAAATTAATCTACCCAAGTATTTCAAGCAAAATAAGCCCAACCCCCTTTGAGCATAAAATGACCACAAACCCAATAACGGCATACTTAATCACGTCTTTTCCTTTTTGAACCTTACCGGTATCGTCTTTGGCGGAAAGAATGTAAAACCCGCCAATTAAAATCATTAACGCCA
>JBAZGV010000103.1:0-3957 GCA_041652675.1 Candidatus Omnitrophota bacterium | reverse complement strand
AATGAATTTAATTAAACCTTTAAAAAGGAGAGTAAGAATGAGAATGCTTTGTTTGGTTTTGTCACTAGGTTTATTAATCTCTGGCTGTTCTACTGCTGCAGCCCATCGTAAATCCGTGCAGGATGATAAAGGTGACAGGCTAACAGTTGGTAAAGTACAGCGCGAGGTTCGTATCGGTATGCCTTCTTCGCAGGTAATCGAAGCACTCGGTTCGCCTAATATTGTTTCTACTGATGAGAACAGGTTAGAAGTCTGGGTTTATGACAAGATTGCAACCGATGTCAGCTATTCCAGTAGTGAAGGTGGGGTCTGGTTGATTGTAGCCGGAGTCGGAGGAAATTCCGGGGCTAGTTCAGTTTCGCAGAGGACACTTACTATCGTAGTTAAGTTTGATGCGCATAAGAAGGTACGTGATTTTGCGTATCATTCATCAAGTTTTTAAGAAGGCGTGAAGAAAATTAGACGCGTATTTAAGTTACTGACTCTAACTGCATTTTTTATTATTGCCGGTTGCGCTACTCTACCGCAGGGGCTTTTGAAGCCTGACCAGGGTTATCTCTCCCGGAGACAGCTCCAGATGCGCCAGTATGAAACAACCAATCAAGAACAGGTTATTTCTTCAGTAGCAGGCGTTCTACAGGATCTAGGTTTCACCTTAGAGGATAGTGAGTTAGCCCTTGGTTTTGTGGCAGCATCTAAAAAAGCAGATGCCAAGAGTAAGGGCCAAATTACCGGAGCGGTAATTTTGGATGTACTTTCTTCTTTAGGTGGGTCGGCTTCAGTTAATAATACAGCCAATGCGGATAATTATCAGGTGATCAAAGCTTCGGTTATTACTAAACCAAGTTTGGATAATAAAGAGACAGTTGTGCGTGTTACCTTCCAGCGTATCGTATGGAATATGAGCAATCAGATTAACCGCGTTGAAACCATTAAAGAGCCGGAAATTTATCAGAAGTTCTACAATAGCCTTTCAAAGGCAATCTTTTTGGAGGCGCAGCAGATATGAAAAGGTTAAGGTATTTTTGCGGTATTACTCTTATTTTATTTTTAAGCGTAAGCTTGTATGGCTGCGCTACTTCTGCAGCCAGCGCGCTTAGAAGTGATGAGAGCCAGGTTCAATTGAGAAGTATCCAGACCCGGGCATTTGATACTACTGATAAAAAGAAGATGATGCAGAATGTGATGAGCACAATGCAAGACCTGGATTTTGTTATTGAAAAAGCAGACCTCGCGCTCGGTTCAGTCACCGGAACTAAATTCCTCGGATATGCGCCTGTAACCATGTCGGTAACAGTCAGGCCAAGAGGAGAGAAACAGCTTTTGGTTAGGGCTAATGCCCAGTATGGGATAAAAGCGGTTGAGGATCCATTAACATATCAGGATTTCTTTAATGCTCTTGAGAAAGCGATGTTTTTGACCGCGCAGCAGGTAGACTGAGCAAGAAAATAAAGGTTACGGTTTAATTCTGAAAGGGGGTAAGATTATGTATTTTCTTATAAGATGGGGGATTAATGCGTTATCAATTCTTATCGTTGCGCATATTGTAAAAGGAATAGAGGTTTCCAATACCGCGGTTGTGATTGTAGTTGCTTTGTTGCTGGGGATTATTAATGCTTTTATCAGGCCATTGATTATTTTGGTTACTCTTCCGATTAATATCCTCACCTTGGGGTTATTCACGCTCTTTATTAATGCGGCGATCTTTTATTTTGTCTCTACGATCGTTAAAGGTTTTGTGATTACGGGTTTCTGGCCGGCTTTTTGGGGCTATATTCTTTTTAGTATCATTAGCTTTTTGTTGAGTTCTCTTTAGCAATAATATATAGGGCCAGTAGAGAAGTATTTAGGAGGTGATGATGAATTTATTATTGTTTTTTGTTGTTATAGGAGTTTCATTTATTTCGGTAAGAATCGGCGCTATCGCATTCCATATCACCGGCCTTCCCTGGGCTCTGGCTAAATTCCAAGCATTGTCTTGTTTTACCGGAACGGGTTTTACCACCCGGGAATCCGAGCTGGTTACTAATAATACCCAGAGAAGAAAAATAGCTACGATTCTTATTATTTTGGGGCATGCCGGTTTTGTGACATTGATTGCTACTTTCGCTAATTCATTGAGGACTGACTGGGTTACCGTATACAAACTTCCTTTTATACACTCAATCGTTCCGGCTTATCTGGTCCCTTGGGCAAACCTGGCAATTATTATTTTGGGAGTCTATATAATATACAGGATTGTTATCAATACCAGGTTTGCTGCAAAGTTGACCAGTGTTATAAAAGCGCATATAATCAAGAGGCAGATTATTGAACCGGTCTCTTTTGAGGAGCTTGTTGTTTCAACCGGCGGATTCGGAGTTTCAAGGATTGAAGTCTGTAAAAACAGCCCTGTATTAAATAAAAATCTCGTAGAGGCCGAATTGCCGAAGTTTAATATTTTAGTCTTGGCGGTGGAGAGGGATGGAAAGATAACTCCCAACCCTACTCCGGATACTAAATTTGCTTTAGGCGATAGCCTGATTTGTTTTGGAAAGTTTGGGGATATCCGCAAAAAAGTCTGTGTGGAGTAGCCGCAATAATTTTTCTATTCAGTTTATGCCGATAAACGCGATTAAAATACTGCGCAGTAAGAAAAGAAAGCGCACTGTAACTGCCCGGATCGTAAAAGAGATCCTTGTTGTCAGGGCTCCGGAAAATATCTCGGAGAGCCGTTTACAAAAGGTTATTGGCGAGCTTAAGTCAAGAATAGAGCGAAAGCGCCTAAAAGAAGAGTTGAACAAAGATGAAAAACTCGCGCAGAGGGCAAAAGGGTTTAACCTGCAGTATTTTGGGGATAAACTTAAGATTAATTCCATTGAATACGTTACCGGCCAGAATTCTAAATTTGGCTGCTGTAATTACCGCACCGGGTGCATCCGTATCTCTCATCGTATAAGCACTATGCCGGAGTGGGTAAGGGATTATGTAATTATCCACGAATTAGCGCATCTAGTTGTGCCTAACCATAGTAAAGCATTTTGGGATATAGTAAATTGCTATAAGCTAAGCGAGAGAGCCAGAGGGTTTCTTATAGCTAGAGGCAGTGAAGAGGAATAACATATTTATATGAATTTAATTGATTTTGGATTTCAAAACTCGAATCTTTTCCAAAATATGCCGCTTTTTGACGAGATTTCCTATGTTGGGCATAATGAGGATAAACTTCGCCAATATAAGGCCATCCGTGAGGGGCAAACCTGCAATATTCTGGCGCTGAATTTTATCCGCCATGATGAGAAAATCTTATGGGAGGCAGTTGAAGATTTTGTAAAACGCAGCACAATAAATGCCGTATCCTTGGTAAGGGGAATTTTTATTTTTGATCTTCTGACTATTGATATCCACAAAGAAATTAAAAACTTCAAGCATTCTGAGTTTACTTCTGTTATCGCTAATACGGCCGCTAAATTAGTTCCCGGGCAAATCAAAATGGTCAAATATTCTTCCGCTTACGCGCTTGTTCATAAAACAATTGATGCTGATTGGGGAAAAATTAATTTTAAAACCGCGGTAAATGTATTTAAAGACAAGCCGGATTATTTAGACTTACTTATTAAAGCGCTTTTGAAGGATTATGTTTATCCCCGTAACCCGGTAATCCTTTTATTAAACGACCTTAGCCAAAACCCCGTCTTTGACCTCAAAAATGAAACGCAGCAAAAGCGGATAAAAAGTGTTATTGCCGATCTTATTCCTAATTCTATTGAATTTATCCCCGAAGTTTATATTCAGGATAAGCTTGGGGCAAGAGAGCTTCTTTCCGGGTCTACGTTGTAACTCGAAAACGCTGAACTTGGCCTTACCCTTGACAATTGGCAAAGTTGTGTTATACTTCATCAGTAAGTTTAGAAGTCTTAGCCGCAAGGACAGGAACTCTTGACCTTGCGGTTTTTTGTTGCAGCTCATTGTTTGTTA